>DATJYL010000155.1 GCA_035499655.1 Pirellulales bacterium | reverse complement strand
GTCACTGTGGCACCGCCTCCCGTCCCTTCGCCACTAGCCTTAGGCGCCGGCAACGATACGGCAATGATGCCCGGTATGATCACCAAAAACGGGAAAAACATTTTCGGTACGGCCGCAATGAGCGGCGTGCGACGCGCCGCTGACATAGAATCGGCCGCCATGGCCCGCTGCACAACCAGAAAATCGGTGCACCAGTAACCAAACGACAGCACAAACCCTAAACCCATTGCCAACCCAAACCATTCGACTCCCAAGGGACTTGTTTCGGGACTGCCCATCCCCTGCCACGAATGCACAAAATTTTCATTCGGCACGATCGACTTTAAGCCGTCCCAGCCACCAACGTTCTTCAGTCCCAGGAACACGAGCGGCAAGAAGCCAGCAACAATTAAAAAGAATTGCAATACCTCGTTGTAAATCGCACTCGTCAACCCGCCGAGCAGAATATAAACCAACACAATTATGGCTGTAATCACGATGCTCGCGTCAAAAATATTTGCTCTGGCAATATTCAATTGAGCAAAAACTCCGTCGAAGATGTGCCAGCGTTGGATGATCTTTGCCATCACCATCATCGAAATGCCCGATGAAAACACGGTCATGATCGCAAACGTGATAGCGTTGAATCCGCGCGTCTTTTCGTCGTACCTAAGCTTCAGGTATTCCGGCACCGATCGGGCGCGGGAGCCGTAATAAAACGGCATCATGAAAATACCGACGAACACCATCGCCGGTATGGCGCCAATCCAATAAAAATGGCTTGTTGAAATTCCGTATTTGGCGCCAGATGCGCCCATACCGATGACTTCCTGGGCGCCCAAATTTGCGGAAATGAAGGCCAGCCCTGTTATCCAGGCCGGCAACGAACGGCCCGAGAGAAAAAAATCGGTGCTAGTGCGGATCGAACGGCGCAACCAAAAGCCGATCCCCAAGACAAACACGAAGTACACCAGCATGATCGTCCAGTCGATGTACGTTAAGTGCATTCAGAAACCTCACTCCCCACAAGATAAGACCACGAGATTAGTTTGCTCCAGGGCGAATCGTCTCGCCACTGGATGAGAACCGTCCGACGTGAAATAGCACGTCGTAGCCTTCCGCCTTAGTGCCGCGTGACGCCGCTCCCCCACCCTGCGGCAGCGTCAATGATCGTACTGTAATTGCCAGAAAATCGCAATCAAGAGCCCGTCCGATCGGCATTGCATTCAACAGTCGCTCGTAAAAATCGGCCGTCGCATCAACGTTGTCGGTAAAAATGCCCCGTTCGCAAAATTTCATCGGTACACTTATTTCGAACCTCCGCGATAACCCTGCGGATGTTTTTTATGCCAGTTCCAGGCCGATTCGATAATGCTGTGCAAATCAGGATATTTCGGTTGCCAGTGCAATTCCTTGCGAATTCTCTCGCTGCTGGCAATCAGCACGGCCGGGTCGCCCGGCCGCCGGGGTCCGTTCTGAAACGGAATGGCATGACCCGTGATTTTTCGTGCCGCTTCAATCACTTGTTTGATGCTAAACCCTTTTCCGTTGCCCAGGTTGTACAGCCGGCTTTTTTGGTCGATGGCCTGCATCGCCAAAATGTGGGCTTCGGCCAGGTCCGCCACGTGAATGTAATCTCGCACGCAGGTTCCGTCGGGCGTGGGATAATCGTCGCCGAAAATGGTCACCGAATCGCGCTGCCCCAGCGCCACTTGCAGCACAATGGGAATTAAGTGCAATTCCGGATGATGGTTTTCGCCCCGCTCCGCCGTTGCACCCGCAGCATTGAAATACCGCAGCGCGGCGTAACGCAAGCCATGGATTTTATCCAGCCAATACAGCATTCGCTCCAAAATGAATTTGGATTCGCCGTAAGGGCTGCCGGGCACCAGTTGCTCTTCTTCGTCGATGGGCATCTTTCGCGGGGCATCGAACAAATTCGCGGTGGATGACAAAATGAACTTCCGCACTCCGTGCTGCTGCATGCTCTGCAACAGGTTCAGGCCGTTGGTAATGTTCTCGCCCAGATATTGAAACGGTTGTTTCATCGATTCACCCACCAACGTGTGCGAAGCGAAGTGCATCACGGTGTGCGGCTGATGCCGCTTTAGCGCGTCATCGATAGCAGATCGATTGGACAAATCTCCTTGGACGAATGTGGCGCGCGGGTGCACCGCCTCTCGATGCCCCTGGTATAGATTGTCAAATACGACTACCTGTTCCCCCTTGGCCACCAGTTGCTCTACGACGACGCTGCCGATATAGCCGGCGCCGCCGGTCACAAAAATCGCCATTGTTTTCTCGCTTAGGTGGTGTTTTTCGAAAGTTGCCGCAGACGTTGGGCCGCTTGTTCCGGTGTTAAATTGTGCTCGGTTTCCGCCAGCATTTTATAACCGACCAGGAGTGGTTGTATCTGCCATGCGGATGGAACCGAGCAGTCATAGTCAGCGGCATGGCAAGGATCGAGCGCCCTGGGCTGGACGGCTCGTGAATAATGCCGGCTCGATGCCTGTTTGCTGATGATAGTGATCGTGAAGCGTCTGGGCCACTTCGGCGGCCGAACCACTTTTGACCAAGCTCACGGTGCAGCCGCCAAATCCACCGCCGGTCATGCGCGAACCGATCACACCGCCGCCGGTACCAATTTGCTGAGCCAGTGCCACCAGTAAATCCAATTCTTCACAGCTTACCTCATAATCGTCACGCAACGAATTGTGGCTGGCATACATCAACTGCCCCACTTCATTCCATTGGCCGGCGCTGATGACATCGGCGGCCTTAACTGTCCGTTCGATTTCCCCAATTACGTGCCGCGCCCGACGGTAATTCACGTCTCCCAATTTAGCACGCGCGCCCTCCAATCGCGCGAGCGTGGCCTCGCGAAGCGTATCGACGCCTAATATTTTTGCGGCAGTCTCGCACTGAGCGCGCCGTTGGGCATATTCGCCACCGGTTAACTCGTGCTTGACGTTGCTGTTGGCGATGAGCACGGTCACGTCCGGCGCCGAAAACGGAACAAGCCTGACTTGCTGCGATTGACAATCCAGTAACATCAAATGGTCCGCAGTGCACAGTGCGCTGCTGAATTGATCCATAATACCACAGGGCACGCCCGCATATTTGTGTTCTGCCTCCTGGCACAAAAGCGCCTTTTGCACCGCCTCCAGCGACTTTCCCTGCATGGCTTCCAGCAGTGTGGCCGTGGCCACTTCCAGAGCGGCGCTGCTCGATAGTCCGCCGCCCAGCGGCACGGTGGATACAATCACAGCCTCGAATGGCGGAACTGCAAACCCCCGCGCCACGAACCCGGCCACCACGCCTTGCGCATAACTCGACCACGTGACCGGTCCGGGGCTGATTTTGCCGGTAACCGCCAGTACAGCCGTTTCCTGCTTGTTGCTGCTATAAACACTTGCCGCCGGTCGGCCGTCCGGACCGCGATGATCAGTCGATTTGGCCGCGGCCATTACGACGTAGCGTTCAATCGCCATCGGCAGCACAAAGCCGCCGTTGTAATCGGTGTGCTCGCCGATGATGTTCACTCGGCCCGGCGCCGCCACAACATACTGCGGATCGCGCGCATACCGTTTACGAAATTCGCCGACTGCCTGCTCGCGCAATTGATCCACGGAAACCGCCGTCGATTCGAGCTCTCCACTGACGCTTGGCATATTCATTTTCCCCTGATGCTGCTTGCCACAGACATCCCAACATCCAGTTGAACAGTGTAACCTAGGGCAAATTAAAAGGCGACGGGCGGACGGCGCTCGCTAGGTTGCGGGATGCAATACGATTAGGGCTTCAGTGGACACTGTTACTGCTCATCCCCGATCAATTTCAGCATTTGCTCGTGCAATGGCTTGGTCGCCGCGGCGACAAAACGGGGAATGTTCAAATCCAACGCGCCGCCCCGGTAATCGGTAATGATGCCGCCTGCTTCGCGGATTATCAGCGCACCGGCAGCCACGTCCCAGGGCTTGGTTTTGCCGCCCCAGTAAGCATCAAATCGGCCAGCTGCCACATAGCACAAATTCAGCGCCGCCGAGCCCGTGCGGCGGATTGCTTGTGAGACCAGTGCCACGCGCACCAGCTCGGCTAACTCGCGCGAATCGGCAGTCAACTTGGGCGGCAAGCTTACCACCACAACAGCCTGATCAATGCTCTCCACGCGGCTCACGGCCAGTTCATGCCCGTTCAAATGCGCTCCGTGCCCCGCCTGTGCGGTAAAGCACTCCCGCGAGACCGGATCGTACACCGTCCCACATATAGGCTCGCCGCATCGCAGCAAGGCCACAGAAACACAGTAATGTGGGATCTGATGGACATAGTTGGTGGTGCCGTCGAGCGGATCAACCAGCCAGCGGAATTCAGCATCGTCCGGACCGATAGGATTTCCTTCTTCCCCAAGAAACGAGTGGTCCGGAAAGGAATTCAAGAGGATCCGTCGCACTTCCTCTTGGCTGGCCAAGTCGGCTTCGGTTACCAAATCGGCGGGGGCTTTTTCCCTGATCGCAAACTTTCCAATCCAATCTAACAACACTTGCCCGCCTGCTCGGGCAGCCGTTTCACAGGTTTTGAGATAGTCTCCCATAGAATTCCTGAAATGGCAAAAACGCCCTGTTTTTCGCGAGATTATCGCTGCTATACCCCACCTGTTTTCTCTATTTTGAGGTTAAAACGCTGGTGGCATTCTTTGGCTTATGTTCCCTCAAATCTGGTAACCTATTGGAGGGGGAAAAAGAATCTATAATTTTTTTATACGAAATGCTGGACTTTTCAAATCTACCTGTTATCATCGCGGTTGTGGAACGTGGAAGTGCGAGTTGAGTGGAACAATTCAGTCGTTGCTTCAATTTTATTTTGGTGTTTGTCTCATACTTATCATCCTGCTGAGTGATCCGCAACAACGGTGGCCTCTTCTCTGTTCCGGCCCCGCCGACTTACGCAAGTGAGCGGCGGGGTTTTTTATTGAATTTGTCCGCCGTCTGGGGCAAACCGTTGTTTCTGCCATGAGCGATGTTTGGCAGCTTGACGCAAATGCGGCGCGACTGGCCGCCAACCACGTCGGGAACGCTGTGCTCGATCTGGCACACCCCGATTTGGGTTTATTGCTGCGGCTTTCGAATACAGCAAATTTTCTTGAGCCATCAGCGGTCGTCCCGCAGCTTCAAATTTTGGGCGCGACATTCGGCCATCGGCAACCCCTGGAGCCTGCGCAAACCGACGCTTATGTGCGTGGCGACGACATCGTGGCCACCTACGAAGAAGCCGCCCCACAACGCATTCGCATGCAAGTGTATTGGCGCCACCTTCAGCCGGCGGAATTCGCGCCAGATTGGTCAGCCCACGTTCTGTCAGCCTTTGACTTAATTTTGTCTCTGAATACTAGCTTGCTTGACAGCAACCCGCAATCAAACGTGCGGTCGTTGCTTTCTCCCGCCTGCATGATGTTTCATTTGCGGCAAATCGACTCCAACCAGTTGCGAGCCGAACCACTCCCGCCATCGGTAATCGCCAACGAGACTAGCCATAGCATCGCGGTTGCTCCGGGAAATGGCAACACCGGTTGTTTTATCGCCCGCTGGGAAAGTGTTCCATACGGTTACGTCGAAATGGTCCATCCGATCGATTTCTGCCGCAGCACGATCGTATTTTCCTCGCGGCCTCCAACAAACCAAGCGTCGCCATTAAAAATCAGCAGCACTGTGATCGAACATCATCTGTTCCAAGAGCGACTGGAAAAGGGAGTCATTTTGCGGGCTCGAGTTCGCTCTGCAATTGTGGCCCGACCGCATGACGAAGCTGTCGCGGTGACCGCCTACCAGCAATTCGCCGCCGCGGAGCCGCCCCTGACCGTTTAACGCCGAGAAGCGAAACCGCTGTTTTGGATGTTGCCTCGCGCAAATTCGGATAGGCAAATTAGCCGCTCTCCACTAAACTTCCTGACTGCCCACTGCGACCAGTCTTTGAGCACTGTTTGGAATTGTAACGTCGGGCAAGGAGGCACCTATGCTGCAGCGGCCTTTTCGTTTTTTACACGCTGCCGATCTGCATCTCGACCGCCCCTGCCAAACCGCCATCGAGGCGCCTGACCATCTGATCGACCTGTTAATCGATGGTCCGCAACAAGCGGCGGCAAAGGTGTTCGATTCCGCCATTGATCGCCAGGTTGATTTCGTTCTGCTGGCCGGCGATGTGATCGACCCTCACCGCTGCGCCCCCCGCGATCTGCTGTTTCTCGCCGAGCAATTCCAGCGGCTGGCCGACCACCGTATATCCGTATATTGGGCGGGTGGGCCTATCGATTCTCTCGACCACTGGCCAACCTACGTTTCTTGGCCCAGCAATGTGCATCGGTTTTCACACGGTCGCACTGAACGTCACCGTTACCAGATTGCTGGGATGCCCGTGTGCGAAATTATCGGCTGTGGCCACGATCCATCGGAACCGCCGCGTCCTTACCAGTTCGGTCCCAGCGATGACGACTTATTTTCGATTGCCCTCGTCCATGCCGATTGGAACGCCCGATCGCTGGGCGAAATTGGCATGAATTATTGGGCTTTGGGCGGTTCGCACCAACGCTCCACTCCGCTGGAAGCAAAATGCGTGGCCCACGTTGCAGGCAGTCCGCAAGGCCGATGCTCCCGCGAAACCGGTCCGCACGGGTGCACGATCGTGGCTGTCGACGAACATCGCCACGTCCATCTCACGCCGTTGTCATGCGACATGCTGCAGTGGCTGGCGCCACGATTGTCGCAGCCTGAAACGGCCGATCGCCACGAATTAGAACGGCTCCTGCACGAGCGGGCCGAGCAACTTTTGGCGGAATCGCCCGGTGTGACTCTGCTTGTAAAGTGGCATGTGGCGTGCCAGGGTCCGCTGCAGTTCGCGTTACGACACGGGGCGTTGGGCACAGAGTTGATTTCCAAACTGCGTCAGGAATTCGGCCGTCTCTCCTTCCCGGTTTGGACCTTGGACATCGAAGCGGATTTGCCCGCTGAATTGCCATCCGAGTGGTTCGGGGAAGAAACGCTGCGCGGCGATTTTTTGCGCGCGGTTCAACGCTGCGCGCCGGAGTTTTTACTTGGTCAGGCAACGCAGCCTTCGGTCGATCACGCCTCGGCAACGTTCGACAATGACCCTGCTTCGCTTGACCACGTTCCTGAATCGCTCAATTCAAATGATTCAACGCATCAGCCGCTCGTCCTGGCGCTTCCCAGTAGTGCCGCGGATTTGGTTTCGATGTGCAATCTTTCGCCCGCTGCGGCTGAGGTGATAACTCAGCAATCAGCAGAGTTTGCGCACCCGGAAGGCCGCCGCCGATTGCTGCGTGAAGTGGCGTGGCTGGCCGTCGATTTGCTCAGCCCCGCGGAGGCCGCACAATGAAATTGATCGACGTTCGTGTCGATGGCTTCGGCGTTTGGAGCGGGCTGACGCTCGCCGAGCTTTCCCCTGAATGCACCGTGATTTACGGTCCCAACGAGGCGGGCAAAACCACGCTGTTGCAATTCATTCGCGCCGTGTTGTATGGCTTTTCGCCACAGCGCACCGCCCGATATTTGCCCTGCTTAAACCCGACGTTAAGCGGCACTGCGGCCGGCGGCTCGCTTACGCTCATCACCCATGACGAAGGCTGGCTGCAAGTTCAGCGGCAGGTGAACCCGCAGCACCCGTTGGGCAACGTGTTGGTCCAGGCTGCCGATGGCACGGTACAGGGCGCGGCCCACTTGCACCGGCTGCTGCACGACGTCGACGAAACGATGTTCCAAAACGTCTTCGCCGTGGGCCTGCACGAATTGCAGGAATTGGGCACGCTGACGGATTCCGCTGCCGCGCGCTGGCTACATGCTGTATCGCTGGGGTTCGACCGGGTGTCGCTCGTTGACGTGCTGAGCGAATTGGAAAAATCGCGGTTGCGGTTGTGGTCCGATCAGCCGTCGTCGCAAATCGGCCAATTGCAGGCTCGGCGCGAAAGGCTGCAGGAAGAGCTCGCGGAGTGTTCCCATCTTTCACATCAATTGGAGCAAGTGGTGACGGAACGCGCCGCTGCCGATCATCAAATCGCGCAGCTCGAAAGTGCGCTGATCGAGCAGGAATCGCACCTTCGCACTTGCGAAACGGCGGCCGCAGTGCATGAACCTTGGCATCGGCGTCACGCGCTTCGGGCGCGCATTGAGGCGTTGGGCCCCGCCGCTCAATGGCCGGTCGATGCGTTGCAACGGATGAATCGCTATCAATCGGCCATCCGCCAGGCACGCCGCAAAAAGCGGCTTTTTGCGCGTCGCCGAAAAACCCTGGGCGAGAAACTGACTCAGATGAAGCTGAGCGAGCCGCTCTGGCGGCAAGCGGCCCGGATTGAAGCCCTGATCGAAAACGAAACCTGGATTGTCTCATTAGAGCAAGAAATCCGCAGGGCCGAGGAAACGGTGCAACGGCTGACCGCCCAGCGGCAGGCACAACAAGATCGCCTGAACGGCGCGGCGCCTGCCAGTGTTGGGCCGAATGCACCCCAGCCTGGCGTCCATCATTTGCAACCTGTCGACCACGCCACATGGCGAGCTTTGCGGCGGCCGGCGGCCGCGCTATCGCAGGCCAAACGGCTGGCCGAAGCCGAGCAACGAGGTATTAATCAACAACGCACAACCCAGCAAAACCGTCGCCGCGAAGTGGAGCAAGCCTTGGCTGCACGCGGCCAAAAAAATCTGACTGCTGCCTTAGATTCCGCCGGGCAACGCGTGGCCCAACTTCGGCGGCGTGTGCAATTGGACGAACTGATAGAACAGCTTGCGCACACCAAAGCCGATTTGGAGCACGCCATTGCCGGCTGCGTTCAGCGGCAAATTCTGCCCGCTTGGATGCTGTTTTCACTGGGCGGCATTTTCGTGCTGGGCGTGGTGCTCGTTCTCGGCGGATTCCTGCTTCCCGGCTCGTTCACCGGTTCGCTGGGTTGGCCCATGGCTTGGCTCGGCCTTCTGGGCACGGGCTCGGCGGTCGCCGCCAAATACACCCTGGAGCGTTCGGCGGCCAACCAAATGGAAGCCAGTCGCCGGCAATTGGCGCTGGTCGATTCGCAAACTCAACAGGCCGAAACGGAGCGCGGCGAATTAGATCGCAGCTTGCCCAATGGCGGCGCTTCCTTACCAACGCTCCTTCAAGCAGCCCAACAGGAATTGGCCAAGCTGGAAGAATTGCTCCCGCTCGATGCACAGCGGCAGGCTGCTGATCAGGCTGCTCAGGAAGTCGAGTCCCGCCACACCCAAGCGGAACAAACTTATCAGCAAGCGCTCGAAAATTGGAATGCGGCGCTGGCCGCCGTCGGCTTGCCCGAGGATTTGGCGGCGCCTCAAGTGCGGGCCATGCACCTTGCCGGCGATCGACTACAAAGCACGCAGCAGGAACTGGGCAGTGCCCAATCGGAGCTGGATCGTCGCCGCCGGGAACTCGCCACATTTTCGGCTCGGCTGGAACAAGTGTTTCTGGCGGCGGAAATTCTGCCGCACTCCAGTTCAGCCAGCGATCAACTGCGTGAATTGCGTCGCCAGCTGGCCGACCAAGAAACCTGCCACCGAGATCGCCAATCCATTACCCAGCGGCGGCAAAAGCTGCGGCGTTGGCAGCAAAGGCTGGTTCATCGGGTGAGCCGGCTGCGGCGTCGTGGTAGCCAATTGCTGTTTGTTTGCCAGGCGGCGAATATGGCGGAGTTTCGCCGTCGCAGCGCCGAATTTTCACAAATCGCCGCGCTCCTTGCCCAGCGCGATGCCGCGGCGCAAGAAATCGCTTCGTTGCTGGGTGAAAAGGATGAAACTGCAATCGCTTCCTTCTTAACAAACACCACGGCCGAACAACTTGCCGCTCAACTTGCCACGAGTCGGCAGCGGCTGGAGGAAATCCGCCGGCAACAACAACGCCTGTTTGAGCAGCGGGGTCAACAAAACGAACAAATTCGGCTGCTCTCCAGCGATCGGCGGCCGGCCGTGAAGCGGTTCGAGCTGGGCCATGTGGAGCAGCAATTATCCGCTGCCATCAACCGGTTGCATGTACTCACGCTTACGCACCGCTGGCTGGAGGTGATCAAGGAGCATTACGAACACCATCGCCAGCCCGAAACTTTGCGCGAGGCATCCGATTATCTGGCGCAATTGACCGAGGGGCGATGTCGCCGCGTGTGGACCCGCTGGGGCGAAAATGCCTTGCTGGTCGATGACGATCAAGGCCGCACGCTTCCCGTTGAAGTGCTTAGCCAGGGCACGCGGGAACAATTGTTTTTGAGCTTGCGCTTGGCGCTAGTCGGATTGTATGCCCGCCGAGGCGTGCAACTGCCGATGGTGCTGGACGACGTGCTGGTCAACTTCGACACGCACCGCGCCGCCGCCGCCGTGCAGGTGCTTCACAATTTTGCTCGGCGTGGACACCAATTGCTCGTTTTCACCTGCCATGAACATTTGGCCCGGCTGTTCAAGCACCACCGCATGGATGTGCGCCGCTTGCCCAGCAACCATCAGTCGGGCCGCGACGAGCCATTCGAACTTGAAGTCGAACCGCCGCCGCGCCGCAGCCGATCGCGCCGGGTGAGAGAAGTCAACGAGACGCCGCCGGCGCCACCGCCCACACTTCCGCCAACAAGCGTCGTTACCGCACAAGCGGCCGGATCCGCTGTCTCCGTCGAATCAATACCTCTAGCCCGCATCGAGGCCGCGCCGCTAGTAACGGTGCTCCCTTTTCCAGCGACAGTGGTTGAACCCGAGGTGACGGCACAGCCGCTGGTTCCCATGCGTGTCGATTTGCCGCAGCGCACGGCGCGGCTATCGCCGATCATGCGCCGCTGGGCGGCCGAAGAATTCAGCGGCGAACTCGACGACCGCGTGAACCCTCTCTGGCTGCTTGATGGAATCGTGGGGGAAGAACTGGGCAGCCCGCACTCGCCGCCAAACGGATCGTTGCCGGCAGCGGGGCAGCACAGCTCCTCCACAGTCCGCCGCGCAAAAAACCTCCGGGTTTTCGCTGACCAGTCATCCCCCATCTCCGTGGAAGCTTCCGGCGACGAGGGCTTGGATGTGTAGCTGTCCACAGCCCGAATTCTTAGCTATCGTCCGGAAGAACGCGGAAAAACCTGGACCACACTGAGGTTGGTTGGCAGGGGAGTATTCGCTACCATTCTCGGCTTTCCGGATCGGGAAATGGGGGGGACGCACTGCCCTCTCCATTCGAGAGACTGCGCAGAACCTACGCGTTGTTTTTTGAGCTTTTTTCCATCGTAATGTTAGCAAGCCCGTCAGGCGATTCCCCCCCGGGCACGATTGCCTGGACACGTATGCCGTATCGAGTGGCAGGTTTCAAGTTTTTGTAGATGTCGAAACGGTTCATGGATCGAACCTCGCCCGTTTTCACCACGGATGGTGATTGATGTCACAGCATAAGCGGCCCAATTCCTCACCCAAGGAACAGGACGCAGCAAGCAATCCATCGGACAAAAAGGGTGATGCTGCGCCGACAGATGCGGCTGCTCCAAGTGGCGGCTTTGCGCCAAACGACGGCGCGCCATACGACTCGCTAGCCCTCAGCGGCGAATCCACCCGCCATCCCTCTTCCTCGTCACCGCAATCTGGAATGACCTCGGTTCTGTTGCTGCTGACTCGCCTGGTGCTGCGCTTTCCGGTGCCGACCTTGGCGCTTTCCGTCGGACTGGCGGTGATCTGCATCATCTATACCATCGGGCATTTGGGCTATAAAAGCAGCCGCCTCGATTTGTTGAATCCCAAGAGCGATTACAACCGGTTGTGGATCGAATACATTAACGAATTCGGCGACGAGGATGACGCGGTCATCGTTGTCGAAGGCGCCGGCCGCGAGCAGGTCGTGCCCGTGTTGGAGGAACTCTCCGCCTCTCTGCGGCGCGAAAAACGGCTGTTCCACGCCATTTTGCACGAGGTCGATTTGACGAAGATCCGGGCCAAAGGTCTGCACTATTTGCCCGCCGATCAACTGCAAACCATCGATCGTTTTCTGGACGAAGCCATGCCCATTGCCGGCGGCGATTGGTCGCGGCTACAAGTGGGCAAGCTGGTCGGTGGCCTGGCGCAAATGCTGCAAGCCGCCACGGCCGGTGTGCAAGGGCTCGATCTCAACCTTGCGCTCGGGCAACTCGATCACACGGTCGATAGTCTGCTAGCGCAATTCGGTTCGGAACCACATTATCTATCCCCCTGGCCCGGCATGCCCGCTTCGCTATCGACGCTGAGCGAATTGGGTTCCGAATACTTAATTGCCAAGGAAGGGCGGCTGGGCTTTGTGCTGTTGCGAATTTCGGTAGGGAAGGAAGAATTCGCCCGTGGCAGCGAGGCGGTAGACGCCCTCCGCGAATTGATAGCCGAAACCGAACTGCGGCATCCGAACGTAAAACTGGGCCTGACCGGCCTGCCGATCATGGAAAACGACGAGATGCGCGCCAGCCAATCGTCGATGTTTTGGGGCTCTTTGCTTTCCTTCTTCGGCGTCGTGGTAATAGTCGTCGCTGGATTCGGCGGACTTCGTCACGCCCTGCTGGCCAACTTGGTGCTGCTTTTGGGCACAGCCTGGGCGTTTGGATATGTAACCCTTACCGTCGGTCATTTGAATATCCTCAGCGTCACCTTCACCGCCACGCTGATCGGCATCGGCATCGATTACGGCGCCTATTACATTTCACGCTACATGCAATTGCTGCGCGAGGGGATGCCGTGCGAGGCCGCGCTGTTGGAAACAACACGTTCGGCCGGCCCGGCCATTGTCACCGGCGCCTTGACCACGGCGATCGCGTTTTTCTCCGCTGCCTTAACCAGTTTCACCGGTGTAGCGGAATTGGGAATCATTGCCGGCGGCGGTTTGCTATTGTGCGCCGTGGCACAACTTTTCGTATTGCCGCCCCTTATCAAAGTGGTCGACGGCAGCCGCTTAGGCCAGCGACAGCCCACGCCGGTGCCGGTACACAAGTGGATCAATCCGCTGTTGCGCTTTCCCCGCGTCGTGTTTTGCGGCGGCTTAATCATCACCGTGGCGGCCGGATTGGGCATCCAGCATTTGTGGTACGATCACAATCTGCTCGATATGCAAGCCCGCGGTTTGCAAAGCGTGGAATTAGAGCGAAAGCTCCTGGCCGAATGCGATCAAAGCGTGTGGTACGCGCTATCGATCGCCAACAGCCGCGAAGAACTGCTGGACCGCAAAGCAAAGTTCCTCAAACTGCCCAGCGTGGAGCGGACGGAAGAAATTGTATCGCTGTTGCCCGTCGACGAGGAAGTCAAACGCCCCATCATTGCCGATATAGCCCGACGCCTGGCGACGCTCCCGGAACGTCCGCCGCTGATCGCCGTCGACACTTTGGACGAACTCGGCGCGCTATTGGCCCAAGTCCAAGATACCGCTCAACACACCCACGAAGGGGCTAACTGCGCCCGGCATTTGGAATTGCTGCGCGATGCCATGCGTCGTCTGCCGGCTTCCGATTGTTACGCCAAGCTGTCGCAATTCCAGCAGCAAATGGCCGGCGATTTGCTCAGCCGTTTGCACGCGCTGCGCAGCGTTGCCAACCCGGAGCCCCCGCAACTCACCGACTTGCCGCCAAGTTTGGTCAGCCGTTTCGTGGGGCAAAACGGCAAGTATTTGTTGAAAATTTACGGTCGCGGCGACATCTGGAATATGGAAGCGTTGTCGCGCTTTGTGCAAGATGTTCGAACCGTCGATCCCCGCGTAACGGGCAATCCGCTCCAGGCCTACGAAGCCTCGCGTGAAATGCAATTTAGTTACGAAAAGGCTGCTTTGTATTCAATGCTGGTCATCCTGGTGGTTCTGTACATCGACTTTCGGAACCTGTTGCACGTGTTCCTGGCGTCGCTTCCGCTGGCGCTGGGCATGATCATTACCTTTGGGCTATTGGGCTTTCTGAACCAGCCTCTCAATGCCGCGAATATGATCGCCCTGCCGCTGCTCTTGGGAATGGGTGTCGATTACGGCGTGTATGTGGTTCACGAATTCTTGGAACAACAAGGACGCTACCGCATGTCGCCGGCCACGGCCGTGGGGTTATTGGTCGATTCGCTGGCCACCATCATCGGGTACGCCGGCCTATTGATCGCCAGTCATCAAGGGTTGCAAAGCTTGGGAAAATCGCTCACGATTGGCGTCGCGGTTTGCACGCTGACCTCGATGATTTTGCTTCCCGCGCTCTTGTCTTGGATGACCTCGAAGCGACCGTTGGTTCCTTGGGTGGCTGATGCCGTGGTCAGTTACGATCACGAGCGACCCGATCTCGAACCAGAAAATGGTGATTCTCCTCCCATGCGCCGCGCCGCCTGAGCATGTGCCTGGCATTTCACCTTCTTATGCCGGAGCGACTTGGCGTTTGAGTAATTCCGGCCCATGCTCTACAATGCCGCTGCATCGACGGGAGGCGGTGGAGCATTCTCACGAGTTGGCAGTCGCTTGTGCCGCTCGCGCTGTTTGCCGCGCACCCTCCGCACCGATATTTTCCGTTCCTGGAATTTTCTCATGAGTTCGCCCGCCGCCCCTACCCCTGCTGCTGTTGCCGCCCAGCGCCTGACCGTCGTACAGTGGTTGATTTGCATCATCGCCGTCATCGGCTTTGCCTTCGACACGTACGAATTGCTGATGTTGCCGTTGATTATTCGGCCAGCCCTCATTGAATTTGGCTTCACGCCCGGCAAGCCCGATTTTGTATTTTGGGCCAGCATGTTGTTTTTTGTGCCGGCCGTGGCAGGGGGCATTTTTGGGTTGCTCGGCGGATATTTGACGGACCGTTTGGGCCGCCGCCGCGTGCTCACTTGGAGCATATTACTGTATGCGGTATCCGCATTCCTCGGTGGCTTTTCGACGAATGTCACAATGTTTCTCGTTTTTCGTTCGCTCAAGTTCATCGGCGTGTGTGTGGAGTTCGTCGCCGCCGTCGCTTGGCTGGCCGAATTATTTCCCGAGCCGAGACAGCGCGAGCGGGTGTTGGGTTACACTCAGGCTTGCAGTTCGTTCGGCGGCATGATGGTGGCTTTCGCCAACGGCCTGGCGATCAAATGGGCTGCCGATCTACTGGCAATTCAACTGCCGTTTCTTACTTTCTTGGGCAACGTGACCGATCCCCATGCGCCCTGGCGATACACGATGATTTCCGGCCTCATTCCCGCAATTCCGCTGATTGTCATTCGTCCGTTCTTGCCCGAATCGCCTGCATGGAAGCAAAAGAAAGCGGCCGGCACGCTCAAGCGGCCCAGCATTGGCGAATTGTTTGCGCCCCAGTTGCGGAGCACCACAATCATCACCACGATCATGTTCGCACTCAGTTTTGGAGCTGCCTTCGGCGCCATTCAGCAAATGCCGCAAATCACTCCGGGCATGCCAGAAGTGGTCGCGCAAAAAGAGGGCAAGCCGGTGCCGGCTCAAAAAGAAATCGAGCAAAAAGCCGCAGCCGGTTATGCCAAGGTGCAAGAATTCGGCGGCTTGATCGGACGATTTCTGCTAGCCTTATTGGTCATTCGTATTGCCAGCCGCCGAAATTTGCTGCGCGTGTTTTTGATTCCTGGCCTCTTCGTGTTGCCACTGGCCTTCGGATATGCGGCGATGAATAACCGCCAGCTGTTCACGCTGGGCGACTGGCACGTCACACTGTTCGACGTCGGCATTTTTCTGGCCGGCTTGTTTACCGTGGCGCAATTCAGTTTTTGGGGAAACTATTTGCCCCGCGTGTATCCACTGCACTTGCGCGGCACGGGCGAAAGTTTTGCCGCAAACATCGGCGGGCGCATGTTGGGCACATCGTTCGCCGCGCTGGCGATGTTCCTGCCCACGCTCAGTTTCATGCCGGGCGGCAGTTCGTCGGAAAAAATGGCCTTTGCGGCGGCCGCCATCGGCTTGGGAGTTTATCTGCTCAATTTCATTTTGACGTTTTGGTTGCCCGAGCCGCAGCAAGAATTGTCAATGGATTAGCATAATCCGAATGAATCTGCCCAAAATGGCCTCTCATGGGACGGCACACGTACAGAAATTGACCCTTTTCGGCCTAGTTTTTACAATGCCCTGCCAGTGATCTGCCGCTCACCGAATCCGCTGCGTGGGCTAGATTTGAGGTATTCCCATGCACAAGCTTTATCGATTCTTAGCTATTAAATACCTGCTGGTTTTGCTCTGCGGCGCAATCAGCGTCGCGGCCATTTCCGGCTGCGGTAATTCCGCCGGCGAAAGCAAATCGGACTCATCTCCCAAGGCCGTTGCTTCCGCCGATAGCGCCCCCACTTCCGGCCGCATCAAAATCGTCTCCAGCCTGCCCCGCACCGGCAGCGCCAAGCTGCAAACTGATACGATGGTTAATGGAATCAAGCTGGCCCTGGACGAAGCCGGCTACAAAGTCGGCGATTTCACCATCGAGTATGAAGATATGGACGACGCCACCGCCGCCACCGGCGATTGGACTCCCGATGCCGAAGGCAACAACGCCCGCCAGGCCGCCAACGATCCGGACGTGATGGTCTACATAGGCCCATACAATTCCGGCGCGGCAAAAGTTTCGATGCCCATTCTCAATCGCGCCGGCCTGTTGATGATTAGTCCCGCCAACACCGCCGTCGGACTCACCAAGCCGGGCCTGGGCGAGCCCGATGAGCCCGCCATCTATCAGCCTACCGGCAAAAAAAATTACACCCGCGTGGTCCCCGCCGACGATCTCCAAGGCTCCTGCGCCGCCGAATGGGCCAAATCGCTGGGCGTTAAATCTGTCTACATCCTTGATGACAATTCCGTATACGGCAAAGGAATTGCCGAAATGTTCAAGCAGCGCTGCGGCGAGTTAGAAATAGACGTGTTGGGCCAAGACAGCATCGACACCAAGGCCCAGGAATTCCGCTCGAAAATGACGAGCATCAAATCGTTAAAGCCCGACCTGATCTATTACGGTGGCACTACGCAAACGAAAGGTGGGCAAATTTGCAAAGACATGGTCGCCGCTGGGCTAACCTGCAAACTGATGGTTCCCGACGGCTGCATGGAAAACGCCTTCATCGAGGCTGCCGGACCAGAGAACGCCGATGACCGTGTGTATTTAACCTTCGGCGGCGTATTGCCGCAAAATCAAACGGGCAAGGGGAAAGATTTTGTCGATAAGTATAACGTCAGGTACGGCTCCATGCCGGAAGCCTACGCCATTTATAGTTACGAAGCGGCAAAAGTCGCGCTGGAGGCGATTCGCAAGGCGGGCAAAAAAGAGCGCGCCGCCATTGTCGGCGCCGCCTTCGCCATTAAAGATTTTCCCGGCGCTCTGGGCACCTGGTCATTCGACCAAAACGGCGATACCACCCTCCACAAACTTAGCGGCAGCATCGTGCACGAGGGCAAATTCCAATTTGTCAAACTACTCGGCAGCGACGATCAGAAGAAATGAACCTTGCAATCACGATTGCGGTTCAAGTTGCCTAATTTCTGAACCCTGAACCCTAAATCCTGCTGATGCTTTCCCTCCTGCTGGCCGCCGACTCTATTTCAGGGTGGCAACTGTTCGTCCAGCAGTGTCTCAATGGGCTGACTTATGGCGCACTCATCGCGCTGATCGCCCTGGGTTACACCATGGTCTACGGCATCATCGGGCTCATCAATTTCGCCCACGGCGATTTATTCATGCTGGGCACGTTTCTCACGTTAACCTTGATCGATGCTTTCGGACTGAACGCCACTGCCCCGACAGGCTCCACGGCGGCGGGAATCGTCGGGCTGCTTGTGATCG
>DATJYL010000154.1 GCA_035499655.1 Pirellulales bacterium | reverse complement strand
ATTACAATCACCATCGGCCCCACAGTGCGCTGGGACAGCGGACACCGGAGGAGTTTGCGATTTTTTCAGCGGGGGCTAGCCCCCGCTGAAAACCCTATTTTTCTAGCATTCCAACTGGATCAAAGTTGGGGAGCAGGTCAAACGAGGTACATCGCAACAGTCGAACTGGACAGATAATCCAGTGCGTCTTGGCCTTCTTGCTAAAAAAAGTCGCCAGTGATGCCGGTGAAACGGCGTCAAAGGGAAGAATCTAGCCTCCATGCCAATACGATCGCCCTGCAATTGCCCTCTGCTTCCCAAAATCTTCCCAGCCAAAGATTCAAACGAGCGCTCGAAACGGACGCTCTATCAATCGTAAGTCTTTTCAAATTCAGAAGTACCGGAGAGAGGACTTGAACCTCCACACCCGTGAGGGTACTGGATTTTGAGTCCAGCGCGTCTGCCATTCCGCCACTCCGGCAAAGTGTTATGCACTAGCAGTTTGCGTCAACTCCAAGGCACCGTCAAGGGCCTCATCATGCCCCGCGCGGCACCGGCGCGGCAAATCATGTGCATCTGGATTTGCTCCAGCGACAAAATTCACCACACACATTCGACGTTCCACTGACCGCTTGGCAATCGCCATTTGGTCTAACTTGTCATAGTGTCGGCGAATCACTTCCGGTGTTGCGCCGACCATCGTACTGCATTCCTTTTCCGACACCCCGGCCATTTGCATACCAGTGATGGCGGTGCGCCGAAAATCGTGAAGTGTGAACCGCTCCGGCACTGGCTTCCTTTCCTTTTCCGCAGCCTTTTCTACCTCATGGTTAAACCTCGCTAGTTCATCCTGCAACCAGCAAACAAACCGTTTGGGAGTGAAACTGCGAACGCGGGCCGCATGATTCGGCTTCCGCTTCCACAGCAGCAGCAACCGGCGTAGCTCGTCTGAAAAACGGCCAAAGACATAACCGCCAAATGATCCAAGCATTAGCTATAATGATAAATTCTGTCCCTGGGATCAATTTCTTTCTCCAACTCGTTTGCGGTTTCCCGATTAGTCTTTAGTTAGGGGTAAGATGGCACGCTCACGTTTCAATACAGCTACTCCTGTTACTAGATCATCGCCTCTGCCTGATAGGGTTACTGATGTTCTGAAACGATCACGCTACCCTTTTGCCGGCGCCGCAATTATCGTCATTGCCACATGCGCGGCGTATTTGCCTGCTATAAATGGCGGGTTTGTACTTGACGATGATGCATTGGTTACACGCAACTCCTCCGTGAAGGCCTCCGATGGTTTGTATCGCATTTGGTTCACTTCTGAGCCATTGGATTATTGGCCAATAACGAACACGGTATTCTGGCTGGAGTGGCGACTATGGGGGATGAATCCGATTGGCTATCACATCACGAACTTGGTACTGCACATCATCAATTCACTTTTGATATGGGTGGTGCTCCGTACATTAGAAATACCTCAAGCATTCTTAGCCGCGGCTATTTTTGCACTTCACCCGGTGAACGTTGAAAGCACCGCCTGGATTGCTCAGCTTAAAAACTTATTGGCGCTCTTCTTTTTTCTTTTGTCGATCTTGTTTTATCTAAAGGCTGGTTTCACTCGGACGAGTTTCAACTCTACCAAAGTATATTCGACGATTCTTAGTCCATTCGACTGGCTTGAAGGGAAGAAATCGTACTGGATTAGCTTAGCTGTATTCGTCTTTGCAATGCTCAGCAAAACCTCAGTTGTTGTTTTGCCTCTCATACTTCTTTTAGTCGTTTGGTGGCAACTGGGGCGGGTGACCTGGAAAGATTTTCTTAGAACCGTCCCATTTTTCCTTGTATGTATTGCTCTTACGGTTGTCACTTTATGGTTTCAAAAGGAGCATACCGGCAACATCCTACGCGATGTGACTTTGCTTGATCGCTTATTGGGCGCAGGGGCAACCATTTGGTTTTATCTGTACAAGGCATTCCTTCCGTTTGATTTGTCGTTCGTTTATCCGCAATGGCATATTGATTCGCATGATTTCGTATGGTGGCTTCCGCTCATAGCGACAATCATTATTACATTGATTCTCATCTGGAAGCGCCAGACTTCGCGGGGCCGACCAACATTGTTCGCCTGGGTATTCTTTTGCGTGGCACTCTTGCCGGTCATGGGTTTTTCAGACGTTGGATTTATGCAGCATTCACTAGTAGCGGACCGCTATCAATATGTGGCTATTATTGCTGTTGCTTCAATTGTTAGTGCTTATGGATCATACTTTTTCCAGCGATTGAGATGGCCATTGTTTATGCCTGCGGCAGCGATCATGCTGCTCACGTTATTTTTGCTCACCTTCCAGCAAGCTAGTCTGTACCACGATGCTGTCAACCTGTATACAGCCACTCTCATCAAAAACCCAGAAAGCCCGTTAATCCATTACAATTTGGGTGTCGCATACAAGGATACAGGAGAACCAGTAAGAGCGCGTGAGCAATTCGAGCAAGCTGTGAAGTTATTTCCGTCCTATGTCGACGCGATCTATGGCTTAGGCATTTTGTGCGCTGAGAATGCCGATTTTCAGGGGGCCATCAATTATTACAAACGGGCACTTGAATTAGATTCGAATAATGCGGAAGTCCATAACAATTTGGGATTCGCACTAAATCAGTTGGGCAATCCGCAGGAGGCGTTCGAACACTTTAAAAAGGCCGTGGAGCTGAAACCCGATTTAGCCAAGGCCCGCAATAACTTGGGAATCGTCCTCGCGCAGAAAGGGCAAATTCAAGAAGCGATTACAGAGTTTGAGAGTGCGATTCGCGTAGACCCGAATCTTGCGGAGGCTTACGCTAGTCTCGGAAACGTAGACCTTCTGCTTAGGAAATTCGCCGAGGCGATTGACCAGTACAAACAAGCATTGAAGCGAGAGCCAAGACAATATCAAGTTTATGGGAACATGGCTCTGGCATACGCCCAGTTGAAACGGCCGGCAGACGCTATCGCCGCTGCTCAAAAAGCAATTCAGTTTGCCCAAGAACAGCACCAAACGCAGTTCGCTAATCAAGCAGAAGCATGGCTGAAAGATTTCCAGTACCGACAATCCCTCAGTCCATGAGTGAGGCGTAAATGTGGTTCCGCCCAATAATCCGCGCGGCACCGGCGCGGCTGAGCAACTACCAAATGCCCCGACGAGCGACCGGCACTGACCAGCAGTGCCGAGCCGCAAGTCGGGGCTGTGGTTGTGACTGCGAGAATTCACAACGCTTTTAGCATGTTCGCTGGCCCAATTTTGAGTCCAGCGCGTCTGCCATTCCGCCACTCCGGCAAAGTGTTATGCACTAGCAGTTTGCGACGATTTTGGTTCGTCGTCAAGGGGCGGTTTTCCTGTGCGCGGAAGCGGCGCGCCTGAAGTTGGCGGAACTAGTGCGATTGTTCGAGACGATACGGATGTGAAATCTTTTGGTTCGGCACTGAACCGGACGAGATTGCTAAGCGGTTTAGGTTTTCACGAATCAAGTGCTTTGAGACGCATGCGAGGAACGGCTGCATTTTGTTTTATTTCAAATCGGCAGCGCTAAATAAATGCCGCACAAAACCATGGCAGCGCCGGCGTAGCGCCAAGTCCACGTTGACCCGGACTGACGTGCGAGCAATCCAATTCCAATGCCACAAAAGTGCAAGGCTGCGGTGGCGATGATGAACCCGATGCCATACGTCAATCCTGAGGCAGTCAGCGGCATTTCGGCCCCATGGGCATGACCGTGAAACAAGGCAAAGGTTCCAACCATGAATATGCTAAGCAGCAAGGGCAAGCGCACTGCCGCGGCAATCATAATTCCCAAAATCAAGACCGAGGCCACGATTCCAGGTTCTACAAACGGAATGGAAATCGCCATCATTCCCAGCGCGCCGCCCACGGCCATCACGACCACAAAAACCAAAGGAACCAGCCAGAGGGCTCGTCCGCCGCGCTGTGCGGCCCACAAGCCCACGCCGATCATCGCACACAAATGATCTAAACCACTCAGGGGATGAGCCAAGCCGTTCCACAGGCCGCTGGTTTCGCCCACGCCGGTATGTGCGTAAACAAGCGACGGCGAACCAAAAATCAACAGCACGGGAGCAACCCAGAGCCAGGCAGCAGGACGATTGGTTTTCATAACGAACCTCAATGAAATTATGTAGAGGGGGAAGTGATCTGTGCATCGGTTCCAACCGACCAAACGCATTTTCTCGCCGCAGTTTAAGCACATCGAGCCAGTGGTGTATTCCGTCGCCCGTTTTTGCCGAGACTTCGAGGATTTGCATTCAGAGCCGGACCGCTTGAATGTTTGCCCGAGCGTTGTCCGCATCGAATTCGACCGCCGCCGCTAAATCCAGCTGGGTGATGTGGGCGACGTCGGCCGTATTAAAAATAGGGGATATTTCAACGGCTAATCTTCTCCTTCGGTTACCGAAAAACAACACGCAGCGCAGGTCTTCGCCCAAATCGTAAGAAGCCGAGCATATCAAATTACCAACGTTTTCGATGAATAGGTAGTGGAGATCAGCCAGATTCCAACTGGCCAATGCCGAACAAACCATCTGGGCTTCTCAATGACAGATCGTGCTTGTAATGATTTGCTTGATGGGCACTTCCGCGCGCCAGATGGCGGGCGTTGTTATCGGTCGCAAGCTTTCCCACGACCAAATCCACCGAATCCGACAATCGTCCTGCAGCCGTGACAATTTGTCTTGCTTCAAAAGCAATCTTGGACCATACTTTGCCCCCATGCGGATTGCCATAAAGGATTCGCACAGGGTAGTGGGCCAATTTGAACATAGCCCGACTGTGTCAGTCGGGAAAAGCGGCTGTCGGAATTTCAAATTGTCCCACCACCTTCGCACAGTGGAGATTTGGCCCTTCAAATCTGCGGTCAGGAAATCTATGTCTACCATTGCAGAAAGCACGCCACTTAGCGAGTGGATTGACCATTTACTGGGATGCCGCGAAATGCGGCTGATGGGGCATGCTCAACGGCAAGATGACGGAAACCTTGGGCTGGGATGGCTGTACTACGCGCTGGGTCGCATGCTGCGGCCCTCTAAGGCGGTGGTGATTGGCTCCTACCGGGGGTTCGTGCCGTTGGTGATTGCCCGGGCGCTGGCCGACAACAGCGAAGGGGGGCAGGTTCACTTCATCGATCCTTCGCTGGTCGATGGTTTTTGGAGCGATGAATCGGCGGTACGAGATCATTTTTGCACCTTCGGCGGTGCAAATATCGTTCATTATCAAGTGACGACGCAGCAGTTTGTCGCATCGAAGGCGTATCGTGATCTCCAGGATATTGGGCTCGTGTTTATCGATGGCTTTCACTCCGCCGAACAGGCCCAGTTCGATTTCGACGCCTTTGCCGACAAGGTGGCGCCGCAGGGAATGATATTGCTTCACGACAGCGTTTGGCGGATCCGATCAGGAATTTATGGCCCCGGGCGCGAATATATCCACAACGTGACGGATTTTATCGACGCCTTAAAGCGCAATCCAGAATGGCAAGTGCTCGATCTTCCGTTTGGCAGCGGAGTCACCGTGGTGCGGCGGTGCGTCGTGCCAAAACCACCGCGGTAGCAACCAACAGCAGTCAGGCCGCAAAAGACAACGGGGCACATTGATGAATCGATCGGCCGAATCACCGCGTGAGCTGTGGGCCATTACGGCTTATTTCAACCCGGCTCGATATTGGAATCGGCGGCAAAACTACCAGGTGTTTCGGCAGCATTTGAACGTGCCGCTGGCGACGGTGGAATTGTCGTTTGACGGGCAATTTGAATTAGAGACCGATGACGCCGACATTTTGATTCGCAAATCGGGCGGCGACGTGATGTGGCAAAAGGAGCGGTTGTTGAATTTGGCGCTCGACGCGCTTCCGGCCGATTGCCAGTTTGTGTTGTGCGTAGATTGCGATGTGATTTTCCTGCGGGACGATTTGGCTGCACAAATCTGCCGGCAATTGGAACGTGTGCCGCTATTGCAACCGTATTCGCTGGTGCATCATTTGCCCCCCGCGGTGCCGCCGGAGCAGTGGAAAATCCGAGCGCTGGGTTTGGCGCGTCCCTCCGTGGCGTGGTTAATTGCTCAGGGCGTGTCGCCCGGCGAATGCCTGGGCAACCCGGTGTTGGGATTTCCGGGTATTCGCGCGCCCGGCCATGCTTGGGCGGCGCGCCGGAAATTGCTCGGGCAACACGGTTTTTACGATGCCTGCATTATTGGCGGGGGTGACAGCGCGCTGGCGTGCGCAGCCTATGGCGAATATGAGGTGCTTCCCCGGCTGCACGTCGACAACGAACCCTCTTTCCAGCATTATTTGCGGTGGGCCGAACCCTTTCACCGCTGTGCGCAGGGACGTGTGTCGTTGGTCACAGGAGATTTGCTGCATTTGTGGCATGGCGCCATGAGCGATCGGCGCACACGAAGGCGGCACCGCGAATTGGCTTCGTTTCAATTTGATCCGTTCGTCGATATCGCACTCGATAATCACGGTTGCTGGCGCTGGAACAGTCCCAAACCTGCAATGCACGCATTCGTGGCAAACTACTTTTTTGCCCGCAACGAAGATGACGTCGTTTCTTGCACTGCCGCGGCGTAAGGACACGTTCGGTGAAACAAAAAAGTCCACCTCAGCGTTTTTTGATTGTGCGGCACCGAACGTATCGGCACTTTTTCTATTCCATGCTTTCTCGTTGGGTGCGAGTCAATCTTCCGCATTTGTCGCGGTGGTTTTGTGTCCGCGATCTGCCGCTCCGAGTAAAAGATTGGTCCCGATACGCCTTGCACGTGGCGTGGCTGCAAGACCCGGTGCAGCGGTGGTCGCAAAATACCTACAAGCAGGCGGCGCGGTTGGCCGCCCAATGCGACCAGCGCGGCATTCCCGTCGTCAATCGGGTAGATCGTTTGATCAATGCCACGAAGTCGCGCGGGGCCAAACTACTGCGCGAAGCCGGCGTACAGGTGGCACGCATGGCGCCCATCGACAATCGGGAACAGTTTCAGGAAACACTGGCGGGCCTGCAGTTGCCGTTGTTCATTCGCGAGGATTGGGGACACGAATGGCGGATTGCCCGCATCGACACCCGGGACGATTTGCGCCACGTGGCGTGGGAAAAGTTTAAACGTCCCTTGGCGGTGGAAATTGTCGACGTCCGTGATCCTCGGGATGGCTTGTACCGAAAATATCGTTACCTTGCGGCGGGAGAATTAGGCATCAGCCATCATTTGCAGGTGTCCCATGAGTGGATCACTCGCGGAAACAGCCGCCTGATGCGACCCGAAACTCGCGGCGAAGAACTGGAGTACATCTCGCAACGCGACCCTAATCATGAAATCCTGCAGCGCGCTCGACGAGCGTTGGGCTTGGAGATGGTGGCATTCGATTACGGTTACACGCCGGACGGCCGAATGATCGTCTGGGAGGCCAATCCATTTCCGCATTTGGTGTTTGCCACCAGACGTTTGACGTACAAAAATCCAACCATGCATCGGTCGCTATTGGCAATTGTGCATTTGTATTTTTCCGCCGCCGGGTTACCGATTCCCGCGGAAGTGGAGGATGCCTTGGCGCTGGATTTCGCCCCCCTCGAGCGGCGGTTTCAGATTGTGCGGGAGATGAATTTCATCGGGCGCCTGCTAGCATGGCCGCGGTCGTTTCCGCAATGGCCCGACTGAAGGCTGCGATGCCCGGACATGGCCCGCGGCCGATTGCCGGGTGGTGGGCCAATTTGAACATAGCCCGACTGTGTCAGTCGGGAAAAGCGGCTGTCGGAATTTCAAATTGTCCCACCAACGATTGCCGATTGGCCTAGCGGCGGGCGGCGTTAGTGAGTATTTTCCACCGCATTTTTTGCAAGCGAGCCTAGGTAAGGAGCGCATTCCGCGCAGGAGTTACTCCTTTCTTTTCCAGGGAAACGACAAATATGGCCAGCGATTTTTGGGCGATCACAGCCTATTTCAACCCGATGCACTGGCGGCGGCGACTGGCCAATTACCGCACGTTTCGGCAGCACTTGCGTATTCCTCTGGTCACCGTGGAATTGGGCTACGACGGACAATACGATTTGCAGCCCGACGATGCCGAAATTTTGATCCAAATTCCCGGTCGGGACGTGATGTGGCAAAAGGAGCGTTTGTTGAATGTGGCGTTGCGTTACGTTCCGCCGCAAACGGAGCTGATTGCCAATTTGGATTGTGACATTGTCTTCTGCGATGCCGTCATTTGGCGGAAAGCGCGTCGGGCACTGCAACGCTATCCACTATTGCAACTTTATTCTCATGCTGCCTATTTGGCCCCCGCAGATTGCGCCAACTTTGAATTTGCCGCGCGGCGGGGCAAAGTGCACGCGGGATTCAGTTGGCTCCGGCAGCAAGGGCACCCGCCGCTATCGTTGTGCAATCCGGCGTGGATGAATTCTGATCAACCGCCGCCGGTCACTTACGGAATGGCGTGGGCGTTTCGCCGAGAATTATTTACCCAGCGCGGTTTTTACGACACTTGGGTCGTGGGGGGTGGCACGCGCGTCCATTTTTTTGCCGCCCACGGCCATTACCGCGAAGCTGCTGCCGCGTTCGGCTTTCACACGGCGATGAGCCAGCATTATTACCAGTGGGCGGAGGGTTTTTACGGCGCGGTTCGCGGTCGTTGGGGTTGCGTGCCGGGCACAATTGCCCATTTGTGGCACGGCGACATGGGACGGCGTAAGCATCGCCAGCGGTACAAAGAATTTGCGGAATTCCAGTTCGATCCGACCGTGGACTTGGCCTCCGACCGCTACGGCGCATGGCGCTGGAACAGCGACAAGCCCGCCCTGCACGAATACATCCGCCGTTACATTGCTGAGCGACAGGAAGATGGCCACCAGGCCCTGCCTATTCCGCCCAGCAGCCAAATGTGGCCGCGTGATCGCACATCAATGGCCCGTTGCTTCTAGGGTGTCGCGCCGCCGTTAACGGTGCCTTCTTCAATCGTCCGGCCCAATTCTGCGGCGAAATTGCGGGCCCCATTTGCCAAGCGGCCCGGCGTCGATAAGAATTTGGTCTAGCGGTTTCTCGATTCCATCCGCACCACACCATAAGCAACAAACGGTTATGACCAAGCCCGACCATCACCGGATGACGGTTCCCCGATTCGCCGCGCTAAAAGCAGAGGGGAAAAAAATCACCGTCCTAACGGCCTACGATTACACCATGGCCGCGCTGTTAGATGCCACGGAGATCGAAGCCATTTTGGTCGGCGACAGCATGTCGATGGTTGTACAGGGCCATCCGAATACCCTGCCCGTGACACTGGACGAAATGATTTATCATGCCGAAATGGTCGGGCGCGCCGTACAGCACGCCCTGATCGTGGTCGACATGCCGTTTCCTAGTTATCACCTGGGCGTGCCCAAGGCGATTGAAAACGCTGGGCGCATTCTCAAGGAAACGCGCTGCCAGGCCGTGAAGCTGGAAGGGGGCGCTGATCAGGCCGACGTGATTCGCGGTTTGGTTTCGGCCGGCATCCCGGTCATGGCCCATGTCGGTTTGCGGCCGCAAAACGTGCATGTGCTGGGCGGTTACAAAGTGCAGCGCGACGAAGCAAGGCTGATGAACGACGCCCGGGCGGCGCAGGAATCGGGGGCGTTTGCGACTGTGTTGGAATGCATTCCCGCCGAGATCGCCGCGAAAATTACCAAGACGCTAATGATTCCGACCATCGGCATTGGCGCCGGTGTGAATTGCGACGGCCAAGTGCTGGTCGTCAACGATTTAATCGGAATCACCAGCGGCTACGTGCCGAAATTCGTGAAAGCCTACGCCGACGTGAAATCAACCATTGCCGATGCCGTGACCCGTTTCCGCGACGATGTGCGCAGCGGCAAATTCCCCGGACCGGAGCAGGCGTTTCATTAGAAGTATCATATAAAGCCGCGACCGTTGGTCGCGCCGAAGTGCAAACACGTCGTCCATTTTCCGCGGCGCGAACTGCCATCGCTGCGCCATGAAAATACCTCCATGAATCGCCTGGCTCACGAGACTTCGCCGTACTTGTTGCAGCACCAAAACAATCCGGTCGATTGGTATCCGTGGGGACCGGAATCGCTGGAGCGAGCCAAGCAGGAACAGAAGCCGATATTTCTTTCCATCGGCTATTCCGCGTGCCATTGGTGCCACGTGATGGAGCACGAAAGTTTTGAGAACCCGGCCATCGCGCGGCTGATGAACGACAACTTCGTGTGCATCAAGGTCGATCGGGAAGAGCGCCCCGATTTGGATCACATTTACATGAATGCCGTGCAACTGCTCACGGGGCGCGGTGGTTGGCCGATGTCGGTATTTTTGACGCCCGACTTGCAACCGTTTTACGGCGGCACGTATTGGCCGCCGACGTCGCGGATGGGTATGCCGGGGTTCGATCAGGTGTTGCTCGCCGTGGCTAACGCCTGGCAGGAGCGGCGGCAGCAAGTCATCGAACAGGCGGCCGAATTGACCGGGCACATTGCGCAATTGGCGGCGCTTCCTTCGGCTGCCGGAGAGCTTTCGCACCAATTGATCGATGCGGCGGGCGCGGCGCTGGAGCGGAGTTTCGATTTCCACCACGGTGGCTTTGGCGGCGCGCCGAAATTTCCGCACCCGATGGATTTGCAAGTGCTGCTGCGGTTGTGGAAGCGGCACCGCCGCACGGGATTGCTCGACATGGTGACGACGACGCTCGACAAAATGGCGGCCGGCGGAATTTACGATCATTTGGGAGGCGGGTTTCATCGTTATTCCGTCGATGAGCGCTGGCTAGTGCCGCACTTCGAAAAAATGTTGTACGACAACGCGCTGCTGACCGTTGCGTACGTGGAGGGCTTTCTCGCCGCCGGCCATGCCGAGTACGCCCGGGTGGCCCGTGAGACATGCGATTACGTGCTGCGTGATTTGACCGACGCGGCAGGCGGATTTTACAGCACGGAAGATGCCGACAGTGAAGGAGAAGAAGGGAAGTTTTACGTCTGGACGCCGCAGGAAATTGCCGCCGTGTTGGGAGCCGACGCCGCCGAGATTTTTTGCTATGTGTACGACGTGAGCGAGTCGGGCAACTTCGAAGGGCATAGCATATTGAATCTGCCCAAGCCGATTGAGACATGCGCCAAAATCAAGCAGCGCGACCCGGCCGAGTTGCAGGTCGATTTAGCCGCCTCTCGGGCAAAATTGCTCGGCGTGCGCATTCGCCGTGTGCGGCCGGGACGAGACGATAAAGTGCTAGTCGCGTGGAACGGGTTGATGATTGACGCCCTGGCGCGGGCTGGTTCGGCATTGAATGAGCCGCGCTATGTGGCGGCGGCTGCTAAAGCGGTTGATTTTATTTTGCGTGACATGCGCCGTCCTGACGGCCGCTTGCTTCATACCTGGCGCAACGGCAAGG
This sequence comes from Pirellulales bacterium, assembly GCA_035499655.1. NCBI lineage: Bacteria > Pseudomonadati > Planctomycetota > Planctomycetia > Pirellulales > Pirellulales bacterium. The sequence goes on along the minus strand of DATJYL010000154.1, from coordinate 738 downwards.
CCAAGTACGATGCTTACCTGGACGATTACGCGGCCCTGGCCAATGCGCTGGTTAGCTTGTACGAAGCGACGTTCGACGAACGATACATTGACCAAGCTGTGCGGCTGGTCGAAATCATGCTCGCGCATTTTGCCGACAGCGCGGCGGGGGGATTTTTTTACACCGCCGACGATCATGAACAACTGATTGCCCGGCACAAGGACGTTCAAGACAGCTCCGTCCCCAGCGGCAATGCTTTGGCGGCCACCGTTTTGGTGCGGCTGGGCAAATTGACCGGCCGGGCGGAATATCTCGAGGCCGCGGAAAAAACAATTCGCTCGGCGGTCGGTTTGTTGGCGCGCGCTCCCACCGCTGCCGGACAAATGTTGCTGGCGCTCGATATGTTCTTGGGCCCGACGTTTGAAATCGTGCTGCTGGGCAACCTGGTACAGACCGACACCGCCGCTGTCCTGCGCGAATTGCATGGGCAGTTCATTCCCAACAAGGTGGTTGCTTTGCGGTCGCCGAAAGCCCAGACCACCTCGACATTTCACTCCACCGCCCTCAATCCGCTGTTTGCCGGCAAAACGCTGCTGGCCGCTGAACCCACGCTATTCATTTGCGAAAACTTTGCCTGCCAAGCGCCCGTTGGCGGGCGCGAAGCAGCGATCGCCAAAATTGCAACACTTGCCGCCAGCGAATGAGAGCAAATGATCTTCGACCGTTTTCGCACCAGCGCAAGAAAAGCGGGCGCCGTCG
>DATJYL010000153.1 GCA_035499655.1 Pirellulales bacterium | reverse complement strand
CACGATGGGCGCCCTGCACGCGGGCCATCTGAGTCTGGTGAAACGCAGCCAGAGCGAGTGTGATTTCACGGTCGTTTCGATCTTCGTCAATCCGAAACAATTTTCGCCGGCGGAAGATTTCGCCAAGTATCCGCGAAATTTGGAAGCCGATGTCGCGCAGTTGGCGGTGCTCGGCGTGCCACTAGTGTTTGCACCCGAGGCCAGTGAAATGTATCCGCCTGGCTTTGGCACCTCGGTCGAATTGAACGGCCTGGCGGAACCGTGGGAAGGAGCGCTGCGGCCGGGGCATTTTCGTGGCGTGGCCACCGTGGTGATGAAGCTGTTTCAAATCGCGCCGGCCGATCGGGCATATTTTGGCCGCAAAGATTATCAACAAGCACTGGCCGTGCGACGCATGGTCGCCGATCTTAATTTGCCTATCGAAATTGTCGTTTGCCCCACGGTCCGCGATGCCGATGGCCTGGCCCTCAGCTCGCGAAATGTGTATTTAACCGCCGAGCAGCGGCAACACGCCCTGGTTCTACCGCGCAGCCTACAGTTTGCCCGCGAAATGTTCGATGCCGGCGAGCGCAACGCCGCGAAAATCTGCGAAGCGATGCGACGGATGATCACCAACGAGCCGGACGTGCAAATGGATTACGCCACGGTTGCCGATGCGGAAACGCTGGCGGAACTCAACCATATCGAAACGTCCGCCGTCGCGCTGGTCGCCGCCCATGTGGGACAAACCCGGCTGATCGACAACGAACTGTTTGGACCCTCCGAAAGGAATTGAACCGCGGAGACGCAGAGACGCGGAGAAAACAATTTAGGATGTAGGAGGATGTAAGATTTGAAAACAAGCTCCTCAATTCTTACATCCTACATTCTAAATCCTAATTCCTACATTTGCTTTCCTCTCCGCGACTCTGCGTCTCTGCGGTTAAAACACATGCAAACCATCCTGTTTCACATCCCGAACCAAGTCGGCGGCCTACCATTATTGGGGTTCGGCATTTTGCTGGCGGTGTGGGTTGTCATTTGCATTTCGCGGCTCGGCTGGCTGTTCTATCAGCATGCGCCGATGAACGCGGTGTGGAGTGAAATTCCCATCATGCTGCTGCTCGGCGCCGTGCTGGCCTGGGTGCTGCCGCGGTTGTCCGACGATGTGGGTCTGCCGATCCGCGGTTATGGAGTGATGGTTTTCCTGGGCGTCGTGGCGGGCGTGGCGCTGGCCGTGTATCGCGCGAAGCAAGAAGGATACGATCCGGATCTCGTTTACTCGCTGGCCCTGTGGATGTGCGTGGCGGCGATTGCTGGGGCGCGGCTGTTTTACATTATCGAATACTGGCAGGAATATCAGCGTCCCACGCTGGCAGCGACTTTGGGCGCGATCGTCAATTACACCCAGGGCGGGCTGGTCGTGTACGGTTCATTTGCCGGCGGCTGCATCGCGGCCAGTTGGTTCTTCATGCGGCACAAGCTTCCGGTGCTCAAATTCGCCGATATCATCGCCCCCAGTCTGGTTTTGGGCCTGGCCTTGGGGCGCGTCGGGTGCTTTCTTAACGGTTGCTGCTACGGTGGCTTGTGCGATCGTCCCTGGGCGGTCACGTTTCCCGTCGGTTCGCCGGCGTACATGAATCAGGCCGATCGCGGACAGCTTGTGCTCGACGGCATTCATTTCGATTTTAATCCATTCGCACCGGCAACCATCCAATCGCTGGACGATAATTCGCCCGTCGCTCAGGCCGGCCTGCACGTGGGCGACCGTTTGACAGCCATCGTCGTCGAGCCGCCCCATTCGGATAAGCAATATCCCTATCCGGCCGACGAAACCGCCGATCTCACCGTGGCCGGCGCGGTCGAAGCGCTGACCAACATTCAACAGCCCGGAACGAAAGTCACTTTCCGAGTGATCGATGCCGGCGGCCAACTGGCTGGGCACACGTGGACATTGACCGCTCCCGCGCCGCTGCCGCCGCGCAGCCTGCCGGTGCATCCCACGCAGTTGTACAGTGCGTTGGGCGCGCTGTTGCTCACGCTGTTTCTGCTGGCCTGGTATCCATTCCGCCGGCACGCCGGCGAAGTGACGGCTTTGATGATCACCATTTACCCGGTGATGCGAATTCTGGAAGAATCGATCCGCACCGACGAGCCGCTCGTGGCCCGCACCGGCATGACCATTTCGCAAAACATCAGCGTGCTGCTGATGGTGGCCGCCATCACGCTGTGGATTTTCGTCATTCGCAGCCCGCGGCTGAAATACTTCCAATCGCCGCAAATCAGCGCGACGTAATTCCAAGCCGACGGCTTTGCCGTCGACCTCCGACCACAAGCGGTCGGCTTGGGCGCGCTACCCTCCGTTGATGCCCTTGGCAATCCGCTCCGCTTCTTCCTGGGTGAAGTGGCCGGAGATTTGGGCCTTTCCATCGGCAATTTTGCTGCGAATGGTCGGCGCACTCAACACTTTGCCATCGACCATGATGACCATCGGCTTGCCGAGGTTTTCTTCGGTCAGCTTCGACATTTTTTTCGCCCCTTGTGCAGTAAACGAAACTGAAATCGCGGGCTGACCCAGGCCGTCGGTCGTCGCCGTGGCCTCGGCAATGTCGGCGTTTGTCAGCTCCGCTTCCGGGTGCAAATAAATTTTCACATTCGGGCCCTCAGGCGCCGTAGCCTCGGTCAACCCCGTCGCCGGTTGATCATCGGCCCGGTGAAATTCAATTTTCGGCGGAGTGATGCCCGAACTGCGATCAGACGGAACCGACGATTTCTGTGGTTCAACCGGCTTCACGTCCGGCGGCGGGCCCGGGCTGGCATCCCAAGATTTATCCGCCGGCTTCGAATTTAGTCTTCCCCAATCCACCGGCTCGCGGCCGTCGATAGTGAACACGGCCCGCAATGCTTTCGGATCGGCCTCGTTGGAAATAACCTGCACGTGCCCATCGCAAAACAAGGCTCCAAAAACGTTGTCGGGCAAATGCCCTCCGAACGTCGGCAATGGCTTGGTCGGATCAGCTTCGATTTCGATATCCTCCGGCTTGGTCCAGGGAATATCGCGCTTGGCTTCCACGAGCAAAATCGTCATCGCCGTGCCGTCTCGAATCTCCTTCATTTGCGTTCCATTTTCGCTGCCGCCAACCATTCCTTTGCCCGTCGGCATGAAATACGAAGCATTCGTACTGCTTTCCGGATCATGCGGATCGCGAAATTCTTTAGGCATTTTTTTGATCAGTTCGCGGTTGTGTTCGCTATCCCACGGTTCATCGAGATGAAACTGGTCGTACAACGCCTTGTTCTCATCCCACGGATCGATGAATGGCAAAACTGCCACTCGCCAACTCAACAGCGGCTTGCCGTTTTTATCCCGAATTACAGCCGGTGGAAAATGTTTGCGCGCATCTTCGTAATTCAGTAGTGCCAGCGCCAGCATTTTTAGATTGTTCATGCTCTGCGTGCGCAACTTCGCTTCTTTCGCCGACGCCATCGCCGGCATTAAAAAGCCTGCCACCAGTGCCGGGCCTGCTTCGACGTTGGCCGAAACATGAACCGTCTTGTCCGCCGCATCTATCTTCACGTCAGCCAAGGATTTGGTCAAAATGTCAAAAAATTGATGAATCTGCGTCGCTTGCTCCTGGCTGGCGGTCTTTTCCTCCGTTTGCCGCCAGGCCTGCATTTTGGCCTGAAGCAAATTCTGCCCCAGGGTGCGCAGCGCCCCCAACGTGTTGGCCACCTGCTGGGCGCCGTCAGCAGAATCGCATTCCCCCAGCGCGGCGAAAAAGGCGCTGCCAGATTTCTGCCCATCCGGTCCGGCAAACGCCCGGACGATCTGCACATGATCCAGCAGCGGCAAAAACATCGCTGCGACTGGGTTCGATTCAAAATCCTTCGGCAGCTTGTCCAACCCCGCCATCTGCTTGATGAACGGTATTTCCGCCCGATATGCCAGCGGATTGCCCATGAATTCCGGAAACGTGTTGGCGTCCATCAGCTTTTCGCCGCCGCGAATTACCGTTTGAATCTGTTCCTCGCTGCCGGCCACAATCGTCCGATCGTCCACCATGTACAGGCACGGGCCGAAGTCAGGACTGTCTTTCCAAATGAAGTATTCATGGTCGCCCACGTGCTTCGTTTCCAAAAAATCCGGATTGTGCCGCCGCAGTACGTCTTTCCAACCCACGGCCTTTTCCGTTCGAGCGACAATCCGGTCAGGCTGCTTGGTGGAGTGCGTCCAAATGAGCTCAAAATCCGTCACTTCGGTCAGTTTGAATCCGTTTTTGGCTTCGAATTCTTTGTTCAACATGTCGACCAACGGCTGCGTCGCCGGTGCAATTTTCGCTAGCTCATGCGGATCAACGGCGACGACCAACTTGGCATCGGCCGGCACAAATTGAAATGTGCGCAGCGCCGCCGGCTGCGGATTCGAAACATCCCACGCCGGGCCATTATCTTTTTTCTTCTCAGCTTGTTTGGCTTCATCCGACTTCCCATCCGCTTGCGGCTTAGCGTCCTCTGACCCCGCCGCCACCGCCACCATTGATCCCGTCTCTTGCGGTCCGCGAATTCCGGCCACGCCAACCGCCATCGCCACAAACACTCCCGCCAAAATGCATTTGCCACTTCGACTCAGCGACTTTTCGACTTTTCGATCTTGCCCACGCTTCAGCCACGCCACACGCTTAATCAGCATGCTGGTGCCCGGCAAAAACGCCCGAGCTGCCCACGGCAACGGCTGGTCATCGGCGCGTAGCGCCAGTTGCGCCAGCGTGGCTAAATACGTTTGCCGGTCGCCGGCCAGCGCCGCCGCCTGCGCGTCGGCGGCCAATTCTTGCTGAATCCGCAACTGCCGGCCCAACCACAACACCAACGGCTGATAAAAATGAATCGCCGACACCAGCCGGGCCAACAGCGCCGTCAAATAATCTCGCCGCGCCACGTGGGCCAACTCATGGGCCAACACGACGCGCCGCTCCGTTTCGGTCCACTGTGGCCAATCAGCAGGCAACAGCAACACGGGCCGCCGCCAGCCGATGGTCGCCGCCGAGCGCAGTTGGTCTGTCTGACATAACGCAACCGGCGGCGCATTCAATTCCACCGCCAGTTGCCGAAGCAGCGCGGTCAATGTCGGATCATCAATCGGCCGTGACCGGCTGCGTAACCTGCCCACCGCCCACACGCCGGCCGCCAATCGCGCCAAACCCAATCCGATTCCCGCCGCCAGCATCCACGGAATCCATTGAGTCCAGACCGCTTGCGGCGGAGCGCTATCTGCAGAGGCAAAATTGGCGCCCGGCTGCAACCACTGCGTCGCCGTTTGCCACCAAGCTGCCGCGGTCGAGAGCACGGACCCCTTGGCGGCATTTACTCCCTCTCCCTTTGTCGGCAGGCTGGAGCGATCGCCCAGATCCATCGTGTTTTGGTCTTCGATTTTTGAATTGGTTTCGACTTTCGGATTTCGGACTTCGGCTTTTTCAATCCATCGCGGCCAAGGACTGGCCAACAACAACACCAGCGGCAATGTCAGCGCCAACACCATTGCGGCACAAGCCACTGCCGCGCTGGGTCCGCGACGCCGCAGCAGCACAAACGCGGCTCCGCCAATCAGCGAGAACAGCAAGACTTGGATGATCATCCAAACAATCGCCGCGGTAATAGGGTTCATGATTGATGCTCCTTCAAAATTTCTTGCAGCATAATCCGCTCTTTGACGGTCAGCTTTTTTTGTTTCAGCAGTTGTACCAACAACTGCTCGCGCGAGCCTTGGAACAACCGCTCGACAACGTCGGCCAACATGCGGCCCGAGACTTCTTCCTGCGAGCGCGTAGGCCGAAAGCGAAACGGCCGCTCGCCGGGCAATTGCTTCAAAAATCCCTTTTCCACCAAAATCCGCACCAGCGTGGCAATGGTGGTGTAGGCCCGATCCAACCCGGCGGCGGCCAATTGCTCGCGGGCTTCGACGGCATCCAGCTCGCCGTGTTTCCAAAACACCTGCATGACTTCCAGTTCACGCTCGGTCAATTCTTTGGCACGCGGCCTGGCCATGCTCACTCCTCCCGAATTGGAAAACACATCAATGTCGAATGACGAAATCCCAATGACCAATGATATTTCATTCAAACATTGGTCATTGGTGCTTGGTCATTGGTCGTTCCGCCGCCTCGGCGACATTTGGTTTCTTAGATTTGGTTTTATAGTAGCAGAGAACTTCCGGTCTTGCAAGCGATTTTTTCTCTGCGGGAAGAATTCTTTTTGGCCCTTAGTTTGCGTATATCCGTATAAAACTCGTCGTAACTTGTTTGACATTCCCGCGAAAACGCCCATGATGATTTGCTCCGGCTCTTCCGATTTGCTGGGTAAAACGCAGTGTTTTCGGGGGGAACTTTCCCCGCTTTCGCGGCGTCCAATGTGTGGAGTTACGGTGAACGACGACCTGCAACTCATTGACGAAACGTTACAGGGAAACTCGTCAGCCTTCGGACGCTTGGTTACCCGTTACCAGGACCGGCTGTACAACACGCTGGTCCACGTGACGGGGTCGGCGGAAGATGGGCGCGACGTGTGCCAGGACGCGTTTGTCCAGGCGTTCATCAAATTGCGCTCGTTTCAACGGTCCAGTGCGTTTTATACGTGGCTGTACCGCATTGCACTGAACATGGCCGCCAGCCGCCGGAGACGAAAAAAACCCACCCTGTCGGTTTACGAACACCGCGAGGCGACCGGTTACGAACCCATCGGGCGCGTCGACCCGCCATCGGAGCCGCTGGAACAGCAGGAACGGGCCGCTCGGGTGCAAGAAGCGCTGGCAACGCTGGACGACGATTTCCGCACGGTGCTGGTGCTGCGCGAAATTGACGGCCATTCGTACGAAGCCATCGCCCAAATGCTCGATCTGCCGTTGGGCACCGTTCGCAGCCGCTTGCACCGAGCGCGGATGGAATTGCGGGAATTACTGAAAGGCGTCCTCGTGACGCAGTGACAAATACTTTTATGGCTCATTCGGAAAACGACATTCTGATTAGCGCTTACCTCGACGGCGAGCTGTCTGCCGAAGAGCGTGCCCGCGCCGAACAACTGCTTTCCGCCAATGCCGAAGCCCGGCAGTTGCTGGAAGAATTGCGGGCCTTGCGCGCCGGATTGCAGGAGCTGCCGCAGCACCGGCTGGAGATCGATTTTGCCCAGCGCGTCCTGCAAAAGGCCGAAGGAGAACTGGCCCATCAGCAGGGCCTAATCGATAACACGACCGCGGCGTCAATCCCGGAAGCCGCGCCGCTTCCTGAGACGAATCAACATTCGAATCAGCCAGCTTTTCAACCCGCATCCGCCGGCACTCGCCACCGGCCATCAGTCATTCGGCGCTTCCCCGTGAACCGCCGGGGTGTGGTTTGGTCGCTGCTGGCCGTTGCCGCTGCGGTGTTGATTATGGTCTCCAACCGACCGCCTGAACAAAACCGCCGCAAAGGAGGGCCAATCGACGAACCCATGGTTGTTCGCGCTCCGGCGGCGCCGGAACAACAAGTAGCCACTGCAAAACAGCTTCCATCCCTTCCGGAACTGAAGCCTGCCGAAAACGGCTCGGCGCAACCTGGGAATGAGCAATTCGCAGATGATCGAATGCGCAACCGTGCCCACAATGACGACGGCGGTCTTGTTTCCCGTGGCCTGATCGCTGCCGATAAATCTGCCACTTCGCAGCCCGCTCCGGCAGACGTTCCGCTGGCCGACACCAACCACGATTTCTATGGCTTTACCGCCGGCCGGCTGTCGGCGAAACCGCCTGCCGCCGAGGTCCCGACGACTGGCACGTCCGACAATCTACTGTTGGTTCAAGTGGAAATGTCGCCCGAGGCCGCGCGGCAAGGGAAATTCGACCAATTGTTGGCCAAAAATCAAATTGCGCTGGAGGCGCAAAAGCATCCACTTCATTTCGCCTTGGGTTCCACCAAAGCCGTGGAACAATCTAAAAATCCCAGCGGCGATGTTCGCCACATGCTGCAGCAACGTGAACTCAGCGGGGCGATCGATTCGGTTTCCGCCGTGAATGCTCCCGGAGCGAATGCCGCCTTGGGGACAAGAAAAGCCGAATTGTCGGGAACGTTGAATCCTGCCGGTCAGCAGCCCGTGGATCTTGTCATGGTGGAAGCCACGCCGGAGCAAATTCAGCAGACGCTGGCCGATTTGCGTCATGAGCCGCAACTGTTTTCTGCGGTCGCCGTGACCACCGTTCCGTCGAAGATCGTGAAGGAGGACGCCAACGGAAAGTGGTACTCCGATCGGGATGCACTCAACAAAACCGAGAAGGATTCCGCCCAAAACGCAATCTCTCAATACAACTCGACTGCGTTGGCCGGCCAGCAGAAAACCGACAGCCAGTCGCTAAGCCGCGCTATCCGATTGGACTTGCCGCCGCCAACCGAGCAGCCTTCGTTCGATGTATCAAAAATCGCTGCGGATAGTCTTTCCAGCGATGAGAAAAAATCGGTTGATTCGGAGGCGCTTGATCGTGGTGCCCGCAGCAGCGCAATTAATGTCGGCGGATTGGGGGGCGGCGGATTCGGTACCGGTGGCAGTTTCAGCGGCGGTAGCGAAGCAGGCAGTAATGGCGAATCTGGCGCTGGCGGCGAACGTGGACACGGCGCTCGAACGGCTGGAACAAATACGCTTTCCATCAATCAATCGCTGACCGCACCCGTCAACACTCCAAACCAGGTGCTGGTCGGTGAGTTGTCAAAATCAGCGGCGCCGATCGAAGGGTTGTCCAACGCCACGGCGCCTGCCGCTGGATTGCCGGCAGTACCCCCGACCGGAGCCGCCGCCTCGGCCCCGCCGGTTGCCCTCTCAGTCAGCTCATCGCTGGCTATCGCTTCTCCCAGACCTACGCCGCAGCGAGCCCTGTTTGTATTCCGGATTGCAAACGCGCCGGCAGAACAAAATCCCGCGCCGGGAGCAGAGCCCGCAAATCCATCGGCCGGAAAATAGCGTTGGCAATTTGGCGCCCTTGCCAAACCCCTGCTGGCATCATGCGACCGACGCTGTTAGCATAAAGCCGTGGGGGTTCCAGTGAATGGACCGCCGTGTGCTCACGGCGGGCGATGGTTTCCGAATTCGGAGAAACATCGATTCCATTTTGAGGATCTAAAAATCCAATCAACCGCGCAAACTACTCGGGAGCAATCATCATGCGTTGTGGTCAAAGCGTAAGGAAAACCAGTCTCGTAATCATCGGTTTGATGTTCGCGGCAAACTTTGCGGTGCGGACTCAAGCGGGCGATTTTACCGTCGAGAAAACCGCTGACGGCGTGACCGTCAACTTGGACGGCAAGCTGTTCACAAAATACGTGATTCAATCGGGCAAAAAGCCCGTGTTGTGGCCCATTATTGGCCCGACAGGCAAACCGATGACGCGGCCGTGGCCGATGGATACCGCAGCGGTCGACGAAGAAAAGTCGGCCAAAGGCGGCAAGCTTCCCAAAGGCGACATCCTTACCGACGATCATCCGTGGCACCGCTCCTTGTGGTTCAGCTACCAAAGCGTGGACGGCAACAATTTATGGGAAGAACATCCAAATCCCCCGACGGGTTCCACCAAACACAAGGACTTCGTGGAAGTGTCGGGCGGCCCGAAGGCAAAAATCGTCACTACCAACGATTGGCTCGACCCAGACGGTAAAAAATTGCTGGAAGATGAGCGCGCCATTACTTGCAGCACCGATGGCGATAATCGCATTATCGACTTTGATATTACGCTGAAGGCCACCGATGGAGATGTCGTTTTCGGCGATGAAAAAGACGGGGTGTTTGGAATTCGAGTTCCCGATACGATGCGCGTCGATGCCAAGCAGGGGGGCACGTTCGTCAACAGTGATGGAAAAGTCGACGAAGACGAGAATCCTGAACAGTTTCCCAAGGGCGCTACCGGCGACCCCAAGTGTCAGCGAGCTGTATGGGGCAATCGGGCATCGTGGGTCGATTATCATGGGCCGGTCGAAGGAGAACAGCTCGGAATTGCAATCTTGGAACACCCCAGCAGCTTTGGTTACCCAACCCGTTGGCACACGCGCGATTATGGCTTATTCGCAGCCAATGTGTTTGGTCAGCACGTCTTTGACGACACCTTGCCCAAGGCCAGCACCACGCTCAAAGCCGGCGACACGATGAGTTTCCATTTTCGCGTGATATTTCATAAAGGCGACGAAAAAGAAGGCCATATTGCGGAGGCTTTCACCAAATATGAGGCCGAAAAACCGTAGTTGAACGGCGCTGCTGAGGATTCATTTCAGAAAAAATCCGACCCGTGATATGGCCATTTTCTGGCTTTCTGCCAAAAACCGGGGCCCGCGCCGAAGTAATCTTGCCCAAATTGCCGATAGCATAATCTATCAGCAGTTGCCCTCGCTTATCCAATCCGCACAGTGGCCCTTAATTATCGCCGCAGTGCATGACACAGGAGATCACGCATCCAATGTTGACTAACATGGAGCGCCTGCACAACTTGGAAACATTGAGAAATTATGTCAGCAAAATCTTATGCCAGCACGATCAGCTTGAGCTGGACGCCTTCCGGATGACCGAACGCTTGTTAGTCCGGGGCAGTAAACCATGCGGCATCTTTTTCTGCCTGCACGGACCCCGATCGGTAAAAGTTACGGCAATTTGGGAAACTGAGCGCAACACGATTCTGTTCTACAATTCGACCGGCCAGCGGTTTCATCGCACTCGATTAACGAGTGCCCTGACTTTAATGCCCTGCGCGGCCTAGGCCCTGGTTCACCCAATAGCGCTGGCCAATCGCAGCAGCATGACAAATTCCACTTGACGGACTGTTCGCTTTACTGTACAAAAGTTCATAAATCAGACACTCACGGAGGCACGGGTCATGTTAGTGTTGTCCCGAAAACAAAGCGAGCGGATACGCCTGGGCAAAGATATTGTGGTCACCGTGGTGCGCGTGGCCGGCGACAAGGTGAGGCTGGGGATCGAAGCTCCTGCTGATATGCTTGTTCTGCGCGACGAATTGGAAACGAGCCTGTCGCCGGGGCACTCGAAGGATCCGGGCCATGAAATGGCCTTGTTGCAGTCTTTCAAAAATGAGCCGGCCAGCGAGTAACGGCCTCGGTTCCTGCAGTCCAATCCGCATTGACCTTCCGAAAGCCAATCCCTACTATCCTGCCGCTGGAATTGGCCGTTTCTAAAGCGAAATGCCGGTTTCGGAGGTCTCACGGGGGGGGTTCCTGGCTTTTTTTATCCGCCCGCCTGTGTCAAACAAGCTTCGCCTGTATGTGATGGTCGGTGCTGCCGCGGTCTTTGCGCTGGCAGTGCTGATGGCAGCAGCGTATTGGGCTTGTCAGCAAGGGCCTGCATTCTATCAGCAAGTATTGGCCGAAGGACCCGCTTCCGCGAAACACGCCAGCGACGCCTTGCTTCATGAAGCTGCCGCCCTGGCCAATAATCTTCGCCGGGCAGGCCAGTGGCATGCCTTGTTTACCGCCGACCAAATTAACGGTTGGCTGGCTTACGACGTGCTGCAAAATCATCCGCGCTTGTTTCCGCCCAGCATCAGCGAACCTCGGATATCGATTGAGAACAATCGCGCGCAGATCGCCTTTGTGTGGCACAAGCTAGGTTGGGCAGCGATCGTGTCGTTGGAAGCTGAGGTCTACTTGCGTGAAACGAACGTGGTGGCCGTCAGAATTTGCAAAGCCCGGGCCGGACTTCTGCCGTTGCCCCTGGGCGGGTTGGTGAACGATTTTATTACCGCCGGCCAGGAAGTTGGTTTACAAATCGACGTTGCTCAAATCGACGGCGACCCGCTGTTAACCATAACGATGCCCTGGGCCGACCATTCCAGTGATCAGTTCATGCAGCGTCTTGAATCTCTGGAAGTTAACGAGGGAGAAATCTACATGGCCGGACATTGCCAAAATGCCCAGGCCGTCGGTTCCGTGGCACAACAGCCCGCCGCAGCCCTGGAATCGTCGGATCAACAACCCGTCAGCCAGGAATCTTCAGCCCAGGAACCGTCCGGTCAGAAGACAGCGACGCCAGAGCCCACGGCCAATATCCAGCAGAATTCTTCCGCAGAAGTTCAAACCGAAAAACTGAATATCCATCGTTGAGGCTCGGTCGCGATTGGCTGAGACTTCTCCCCCGCGGGTCGTAAATGGGCTGTGCCTGTCAGTTGCTGGCCGCGAAGTTGGACGATGATTTCCGCCTGCGAATCGACCAGCGATTCGTACGTGCCGAAATCCCAACGGGAAACGCTCCCACGATTCTTTGAAACCGGCCCCTCGTATTCCAAATAATCGATCCGATGATCGGCCAGCGCATGGGCAATGATTTCGCGGCCCGCAGTCGGCTTTTCTCCCAGCGCCCAGGTTCGCAGGATAGCGCCTTGCTCCAGCATGAAATCGAAATGCGCGCCGCCGCGTTGCTGCCCGGAGAGTTCGTGAAGCAAAATTACAAAGCGTGCCATCCCATGCACCACTGACGTGCTAACCACTTATCGGCTGACCCCTCGCCAATTAGGGCAAAATAGTCGCTGTGGCAGAGTCGGTCAATGGCTGAGTCTGGTTTGCGCTGGTGACTTGAGCGGTCAATTGGGCGGGCCCAGCGCTGTTCGCCTTCAATTGCACGTCAAAGGGAATTGATTCCCCAATCCCCCCACGCATCTCAAGGATGGGCTCGAAGCGAACATTCGGCGCGTCGAAGGCCGATTCGCTGACTGGCGCGGTGGTGTGCACGTAGGTCATCGTATCGGGAATGGCGATCGAAAGCCGGACATTTTGTTCCGGATTAACACCGGCATTAGTGAGCGTGATGCGGAATGTCGCCGTGGAACCGACTTTCACGGGGTTGTTCAATGCCAGAACTTTTAACCGCAAATTGCTTTGTGGGTTCGCAGACGGCGGCGCCGGCTGAATTTCCAAGCAGGCGTCTTGGGCAAAACTGAGCTTGGACAGATCGGTCAAAGTAACTCGACCGCAGGCATGCGGCGACGCGGCAATGCAAGTACACTGGATTTGACTCGTCTGTTTTGCACCAGGTGGTATATTGTCAGCGCTAAACTGCACGCCGCCGTCGCTGGTGCGCTGGGCCCCTTGCGTCCCCTGCTCCACACGCAGCGACGGATCAAAATAAGTCACCCAACGAACTTGTTGGGCGGGAACCGTCGTGCCGGTGTTCTCCACCACAATGGTAAATAGCACCTGGTTCCCCACCGTATACACTTTTTGCGGCGTGGCGATGTTGAGCGACATGGCGGGCTGCTCCACCGTCGGCTCGCCGACCACGTTGACGCACACCTGTTTTTTCTCGTCGATGCCGCCAGGACCCAGTACTTCGACGACGTGGCATAATTGACCGGTGCGCACGACTCGAAATTTGATTCCGACTTTGGTCGATTGGCCGGGCGCTATGGTCGGCAAATCTTTTCTCTGGATGGGGTTGCTTTTCGTTGCGTGTTCCAAGCCTTGATCGTAGCGATCTGTGATAATCAAATTGGCGGCCGGCGCATTCCCTTGGTTGGCGATTTCAATGGTGTATTCGATATCCGTGCCCGGCTGTGCGGTCTCCGGACCAGTGACATTGAGCGAGATTTTCGGCGCAGGAGCGGGCTGTGCCGGCGGTGGCGCAACAGGCGGAGTTGTCGAAGGCGCTGCGGGCGGCAGCGTCGGAGGAGCGATCGAGGGAGGCGCTGCGGCCGGTGACGGAACAGGCGCTGGTGTTGCCGCCGCTGGGGCGGCAGCGCCGTCGCCGTCCTTGATGGCCCAGCTTACTTGCGTGGCCGCCGTGGCAATTGAAATCCGTTCTTGATCACTGGGAGTCGCACATTCGGAGCGAATTAGCTCCATCGAAATGCAAGTGGCCCCATTGGCGGCGGCTGCGGGAACAACTTCGACGGTCGATTTTCCATCGGCATCGGTGGCCACTTCGGTCGATTTGCTGCCATCGTGGCCAAATGTGGCTTCGGCTCCGCCGGTAATGCAGTATTTCACAATCCAATCCGAAACCGGCGCCTTGGTGGTGTGTCGCCGCACGCAAGTAGTTAACAAGGCATGCTCGCCCATTGGCACACAGGCGGGTTCGGGAAAAGTCCACTCGGCGTCGATCCAGCGAATGGTCGCCGATTTCTGCCGCACTTCCCAGGAATACACGTCCGGAGCATAAGCGGTGACGTAGCTGGTCCCCTCGCGAGCCGAGGTCACCGTTACCCAGGCATAGCCGCGCGGCATGACCATGTCGTCGTTGATTTGCGGCGTGCCACGGGTGAGAATGACGTTAATGGGCAGCGTCTCGGACCAAGCATAGCTATTGTCGATTTTGCGCGGCGTGCTGGAAAACAAATCTAAATAGAACGGACGATACGGCTCGTTGACTGAAACCAGCGAACCCACGCTGCTTTGGTCTAACATCCATTCGACTTTCTCGTACGGCTCCAATTGACCTTTGCCGTCGCACACGGCGGCAAACATCGGCACCTCGGTGCCAACTTGGGCTAGAATTCGGGCGGGGCTAATCACCAGCCCGGCCTGGTTCCAAAAATGCTTTTCGCCCGGATATTCCATGGTTTCCACTCCCGCCGAGCCAAACCAGTTGTGGCCCGTCGGTGCGGTTTGCTGGCCGAACGAGAATGGGCGGCCCATGAGAATAGCCAGCAAACCGAGCAGCGCGCGGAGCGACAGAGCACGAAAGCGGAAACGTATGACGTTCGAGTTTTGAGTTGCAAAATTCATTCGAATTTCGCCCGGCCTGCCGGATACGAGCTTCGAGCTTGGTTTTTCCCTGCGCCTCCATGCTCCGAGTGAGCCAATCAACTGCGCCGGTTCAGCAAACCTGTGCGCGCAGACAAACTATTCCTTCCTTCACTTGAAAGCCTAGCATGCGTTTTGGCAACGTGTGGCGAAAAGTCAACGCCGCCGTTGTTTTTTCGCACCACCGTGCGCGCAACTGATAACGTCGTTAGAATTGGCGGCCCGAAAACACCGCCTGTGGCGATTGCGCGGGCGAAGAGGCGGAAGGCCTGCGATTCGAACATGAACCTAGCGGATCGCCAGAGCAAGTCACGGTGGTCAACGGCAATCCCGGGCGAACATCAGACAGCCGGAAGCTTGGCTTCGTACGCCAGGCTATCGACAAAGTTTTTCATGGTGATGTAATCGCTTGGCTGGTACATATTGATGTTCTTTTTCACCTCGTCCTTGAGGGCATCGGTGGCCTTCTGAATCTGCATGTAGGTGTCGTACCCGATACCGCCGTGCGAAGTCTCCCGCTGAACGAACAAGTTATTGAGCTGGTCGCAATACTTTTTATAGCGCGGGTCTTGAAAAAAGATTGGCCAGTAAATTTGGCCGGTTACTGGATCTAACTGAGTGGAAGTCAGCCGCTTGGGCGCGAACATTTGGGCGTAGCGCCAGGAATCTTCGGAAGTCAGTCCCGGGCTTTGCTCCGCTTTTCGATAGGAAGTGTTCATCTTCCGCATTTCGAAATAGGTTTTTTCGTTTTTAATTTGGTTGTCCATATCCATGGAAGCGGCCTGCTCATAATTGATGCTCGCCTGGCTATTGTTCAAATTCCTATCGCCGGCGGCGCGCACCAGGTCGGCCATGCCCATGGCGTAACTTTGGCCCACGGTGCTGGCCGAATTGCCGTTGTAGTAAGGCGAATACAGATATTGAGCGTGGGCCATACAAACCATCGCCGCCAGTGCAAAACCCAGCGACAGGATTACAACGCGATTCATGCTCGAACTCCGCGGAAGCAATTGATATTGTAGGTACCTACGAGTGCGAACGCCGTCGCAGCGATGC
This sequence comes from Pirellulales bacterium, assembly GCA_035499655.1. NCBI lineage: Bacteria > Pseudomonadati > Planctomycetota > Planctomycetia > Pirellulales > Pirellulales bacterium. Next base: position 21,283 of record DATJYL010000153.1, on the reverse strand, counting down.
GCCTGAAATATCTGGGCGGACCAAGACTGCTTGAAACTAGCCAGACCCGATCAAGCAGTCTAGCGAACGGTTTGCAAACGCGCCGGTTCTTCAATACTATAATGAAAGGCGTGTGCGAATCAACTCTGCAGGCAGTCGTGGCAGTTTTTGCCAGTTTCTTTCCTGACATTCGATCATTTTTTCGGAGTGGAATATGTATTTGCCTAGGGCGGTCGTGTTGTCTTCGGTGTTGACGATGGGCATGGCCATGGCCGCGACTGCAGACGATGCGCAACTCGCGAATTTGACGAAAACGCTGGCCAGTGGAGACTCGGCCGCGCAGCTGAAAGCCACCGACGACATCGTGGACTTGGGTCCGGCAGCCAAACCGACCGTACCGGCGCTCATCAAGGCCTTGAACACCGGCGACGCACCATTGCAATGGCATGCCGCTCGCGCTCTGAGTGCCATTGGACCCGCGGCAAAGGATGCCGTACCGGCGTTGACCGCCGCGCTGAAAAGCAACGACGCCATGGTGCGCGGTTACGCGGCCAATGCCTTGGAAGAAATTGGCGACGCCAGCCAACCGGCCGTGCCAGAGTTGGTTGCGCTGTTGAGCGACAAGAATGGCAACGTTCGTCGCAAAGCCATCGATGCATTGGTGGCGATGCATCTTAAATTCGACACGCTGGCGCCGATTTTGAAACAAGTGTTGGAGCAGAGCAACATGGATCCCGCTCTCGTCGTACCAGCTTTGAATGCGCTGGCCGATGCGGGGGACGACGGAATTAACGTATTGATCGGCGAACTGAAAAACGACAAAGCGGTCCATGCTGCATGTATCGGATTGGCCGACGCGGGACCCAAGGCTAAAGCGGCAGTGCCGGAACTGATTCGCGTGGTGCAAGAACAAGACAAGCATCCGGCCGTGCGGCGAGAAGCAATCATGGCGCTGGCCGCAATCGGTCCCGACTCCAAATCTGCGGGCCCGCAATTGGTAAAAGCCTTGTCTGATCAGCAATACGCGGTGCGATACGCGGCCGCACTTGCCGTCGGTCAAATTGGCATTAAGGACGCCGCGCCGCAGCTGGCCCAGCAACTGGACAGCGACGACCCCTTCTTGAAAATGATTTCCGCGTGGGCGCTGGCGAAAATCAATCCTGACGACAAAGCCGGTGTGCAGCGGGCGGTTTCGCTGTTGGTGACGGGATTGAAAGACCCCAACCAGCATGTGCGGGGAGCCGCCGCGCGGGGCTTGCTGGAACTGCACGCGCCGCAAGAGATGGTCATCTCGGCCATGAGCGATTTGTTGGCTGACAAAGACCCGGAGGTGCGGGGCAACGTGGTGGATGCGCTGTCCTCGCTGGGCGAGGCGGCGGTTCCTCGGCTCATCAAGGCTTTGCAGAACGACGACATGCAAGCGCTGGCCGTGGAAGTGCTGCGGCGATTGGGTCCCAAGGCGAAGGATGCCGTGCCGGCGCTGATTTTGGAGTTGAAAGACCCTGATCCGGAATATCGTCGGGAAGTGGAGTTCGCGCTGGCCGCCATTGGGCCGGCCGCCAAAACCGCCGTGCCGGCACTGATCGAGCACCTGGGCAGCGACGAGCCTCGCGTGCAGTACACGGCCTGTTATGCGCTGGGAAAAATTGGGCCGGACGCCGCCGATGCGGTTCCCAAATTGCGTGACAATATGAAAAGCGACGACAAATTTTTGAAAGTTGCCAGTGTTTGGGCGCTGTTGCACATCCAGCCGGCTGACAAAGCCCTGCAAAGCATGGCGGTGCCCCTGTTGGCGAAGGCCCTGGGAGATTCGGAGCACGAATTGGCCAGAGTTGAGTCGGCCAACGCGTTGGGCAGGATCGGCGCGGCGGCAAAATCGGCGATTCCTGACTTGCAAAAAGCGGCCGAGCAAGACGACTCGCCCAAAGTCCGTGCCGCGGCCGTGGAAGCTCTGAAGAAAATTCAAGCGGGAAGCAACAAATAACGAGCCAGGCCAGGGACTGGCATTGGCCCTTCGTCGTTCGACATTCATCCGCGATGCTTCGCTATGGTGGATTGGATCTATCTCGCCCTGCGGCCGCACTTTCATCTGGGCTGGAATCTGTTTTTGGCGCTGGTGCCCTTGGGATTGTCGTTGTGGCTGTTCCGAGAAACCCAGCAGCGCGGGAGATTGTGGTGGCCGTTGTTTGTCGCCTTCATTGTGTTTTTGCCGAATGCGGCCTACACGCTGACCGACATCATCCACTTCATCGACGAAATTCGTGATGAAGAGACCAAGCTGCCGGAATGGAGCGTGGCGTACATTGTGATTCCGAAATACGCGTTGTTCATATTTGTGGGGTTCCAGGCGCACGTGATTTCGCTGATTCGCTTTGGCGATTACTTGCGTTGGCGGCATCATCGAACTTGGATTGTTCCGGAGGAACTGGCCATGAATTTGCTGTGCGCGGTCGGCGTGTATTGGGGAAGGTATTTGCGGTTGAACAGTTGGGACATTGTCACCAAACCGCAGCGGTTGGCGCACCAGGCGATTGAATCGTTCATGGGAGAGAACTATGGCGTGCTGATGGTGCTGCGGTATTTTGTGGTCATCAGCGTGTTGTATTACGTGGTAAAGTTTGTCGATTTGGCCGTTTGGGAATACGTGCGCCACCGGCGAAAACCGCTGTTTGCGCCCGCGGCCACCGTGCATCCGGCGGACCGGATGGCCTTGCCGCCGGGGGAGTAACACCCGGTTGAATTGGCGCAGTGCCGGGCTGGCATTGGCCGGTTTCCAAATCGACCCAACGGAAATTGCCGGGAAGCCGCTTATCTTGGGGCCACGGCGTGTGCTACGCTTGCTAACCGGGCGAGTATGGGAATTCAACGTATTGCCTGTAACGATAATAACGGCCCGCGGCAAGCTGCCGCGGTAACCACAAAGCTCAACCTGGCAGCGGCTGCGACCATCTTGGGGATGGCGCCCCGGCGCCACTTTATATTTCGCGGTGAAGGAAAGACCATGAACACAAAAATCGTATGGGCATTCGTCGGCGTGACCATGCTGGGAGTCGTGTGGTGGAGCAGCGGCAGAATCGTCTCCGGACAAGACAACAAAAGCAGCAGCGACGAGTGGAAGCAAGCGAAAATTGCCTACGCTCAAGCGGTGTTGCAGGTTGTTCAGGCCGACTTGGCCAAGGCCCGAGAAGCCAATTCCAAGGCGCCGGAAACCATTCCCAGTTCCGTGGTCCGGGGATTGGAAAACGACGTGGCGGTGGCGAAAGCGCGTGTCGCCGTGATGCAGGGGACCACTCCGCCGGGAGGCGACAACCCATACATGATTGCCGCCAAAGATGCGCTGGCCTTCGCGCAGGAAAACTTGCAACAAGCGCAAAGCGTGAATACACGCGTCCCGGGGGCGATTAGCAAGGTGGAAATTGATCGACGGCAGGCCGATGTCGATTTGGCCCAAGCGCGGTTGGCGGCGGCGGCGCTATTGGACAAAGTTTCTCCGCAAGACGCCGAGGAATGGGTCCTGCTGCAAATGCAGGAGCAGTTGCACGATTTGGGCTTCCGCGTCGGCTTGTTGCAGTATCGGAATTGAGTGTCGGGTGTCTGGGTGTCTGGGGTTCTTGGTGTCTGGTCGCCTGGTGTCTGGGTTTTGGTCGCCTGGGGTTTCGTGGGTCGCGCTGCGAATTCGTTCATCGATCGGCGCGCTGGTTTGCTTTTCATCTCCGCTGTTGCGGGGAATTCTTTGTTCACTGACGCAGTGAACTATTGCCGGGATGTGCGGTTGACCTGCGGTTTGGCGAAGATTTATAATCCGGCAGGATTTGCGGGCCACCGCCGTTGAAGTGCCCACCTTTTTTCGCCCCTAGAGAGAGTGAGGTTTGAACATGGCCACTGCCACCGCATCGACACCCTCTGGAATAAAACAAGACATTACCCGGTGCGTGGGGAACACGCCGTTGGTGAAACTGCGACACATTACCGCGGGCTGCGGGGCCACGATCGCCGCGAAAATGGAAAACCTGAATCCACTGTGGAGTGTAAAAGACCGCATCGGCCGGGCAATGATCGACGCCGCCGAGCGCGACGGAAAAATCAACAAAGATACGGTCGTCATCGAGCCGACCAGCGGCAACACGGGCATTGGGCTGGCCTACGTGTGCGCGGCCCGGGGTTACAAACTGATGGTCACCATGCCCGAAAGCATGAGCTTGGAGCGGCGCCGCATGCTGAAGGCTTTGGGCGCGGAATTGGTGCTCACGCCGGCGGCGGAAGGGATGCCCGGCGCGGTTCGCAAGGCGGAAGAACTGTGCGCCCAAAATAAAAACTACTTCATGCCGCAGCAGTTCAAAAATCCGGCGAATCCGGAAGTCCACCGCAAAACCACGGCCGAAGAAATTTGGAAAGACACCGACGGGCAAGTCGACATTGTGGTGAGTGGCGTGGGGACCGGCGGCACGATTACCGGCGTGGGCGAAGTGCTGAAGAAACGCAAGCCCGGCGTGAAAATGATCGCCGTCGAGCCGGTGAACAGTCCTGTGATTACGCAGCGGCGGAAAGGTGAGCCGCTAAAACCGGGCCGGCACACGATTCAAGGCATCGGCGCCGGGTTCATCCCGGACGTGCTGAATGTGGACATCGTCGACGACGTGGTGCAAGTGCAGGACGAAGACGCGATGGAAACCGCTCGCCAACTGGCCAAGCAAGAGGGGCTGATGGTGGGCATCAGCTCCGGCGCTGCCGCCTGGGCCGCTTTGCAACTGGCCAAGAAACCGGAGAATAAAGGCAAGCTGATCGTGGTCGTGCTGCCCGATTTGGGCGAGCGGTATTTGTCGACGAAGTTGTTTCCGGAATGAGTTGACAAGGGACGAGGATCGAGGGGTGCGGAGAAATATGAGAATACCCGCTCCGCTACAGCGTCGCGGCTAAACCGCAACCGGATGGAGAACGCAGTAAAAAACGCGGCCCCGGGTCGTTGACCCGGGGCTAAATAAAATAAGCAGTGGATGGGACATTACTCCTCATTCCCGCGGAGTTTGGCGAGGACCGAATAATCTTCCAGTGTGGTGGTGTCGCCGGTGGATTCTTTGCCGGCGGCGATGTCGCGCAGCAGGCGGCGCATGATTTTGCCCGAACGGGTTTTGGGAAGCGTGGCGGTGAAGCGGATGTCGTCGGGCACGGCCAGCGCGCCGATTTCCTTGCGGACGTGCTGCTTGAGCTCTTCGCGCAACGATTCGCCGGGCATGCCGCTTTTGAGGACGACGAAGACGGCCACGGCGTCGCCTTTGAGTTCGTGCGGGCGGCCAACAGCGGCGGCTTCGGCCACGGCGGGATGGCTGACCAGGGCACTTTCGATTTCGATGGTGCTGAGCCGGTGGCCGGCCACGTTCAGCACGTCGTCAATGCGGCCCATGATCCAGTAGTAACCGTCGGCATCGCAGCGGGCGTTGTCGCCGGCGAGATACCTGTGGGGCACTTTGGACCAATACTGCTCCTGATAACGCGCATCGTCGCCCCAAATGCCGCGGAGCATGCCGGGCCACGGTTGTTTCATCACCAGCCAGCCGCCATGTCCGGGGGGGACCGATTTGCCGGCGGAATCGACAATATCGGGGATGATGCCGGGCAGGGGCTTGGTGCAACTGCCGGGCTTGGTGGCAATGGCCCCGGGGAGCGGGCTCATCATGATGCCGCCAGTTTCGGTTTGCCACCAGGTGTCGACAATGGGGCAGCGCTGGCGGCCGATTTTGTTGTGATACCACATCCAAGCTTCGGGATTGATGCCTTCGCCCACCGTGCCCAAGAGTCGGAGGCTGGAGAGATCGCACTTATCGACCCAGTGATCGCCCCATTTGATGAAGGCGCGGATGGCCGTCGGCGCCGTGTAGAACACGGTGATGCGGTAGTTTTCGATGAGCCGCCAGAAGCGGCCTTCGTCGGGCCAGTTGGGCGCGCCCTCGTACATAAACACCGTGGCTCCGGCCGAGAGCGGGCCATACACAACGTAACTGTGACCGGTGACCCAGCCGCAATCGGCGGTGCACCAAAAGACGTCGTCGGGGCGGTAATCGAAGACCCACTCGAACGTTTTTTTGGCGAACAGATTGTAACCGGCGGTCGTGTGTTTGATGCCCTTGGGTTTGCCAGTGCTGCCGCTGGTGTACAGAATGAACAGCGGGGCTTCGCTGTCGAGCGGCGTGGCGGGGCAATCGGCGGAAGCGTTTTCCATGAGGTCTTGCCACCAGTGGTCGCGCCCGGGCTGCATGTGAACGGGGATTCCCACGCGCCGCAGCACGATGCAGTTTTTCACCGTGGGGGATTTGGCCAGGGCGGCATCGACATTGGCTTTGAGCGGGAGTTGCTGGCCGCGGCGCCAGCCAGCATCGGCCGTGATGATGAGTTTCGCCTGGGCGTCGTTGTTGCGGTCGGCGATGGCTTCGCTGGAGAAGCCGCCGAAGATGACCGAGTGCACCACGCCAATGCGGGCGCAGGCCAACATGGCGATGGCCAGTTCCGGCGTCATGGGCATGTAAATCGACGCGACATCGCCGGGTTTGAGGCCGAGTTTTTTTAAGCAGTTGGCGAATTTGCACACTTCGTGATGCAGTTCTTGGTAGGTGAGCGTGCGCTGCTCGCCGGGCTCCCCTTCCCATATCAGAGCCGCTTTATTGCGCGTGGCAGAGTTGAGATGCGCGTCGAGGCAGTTGTACGAAGCGTTAGTTTTGCCGCCGACAAACCAATGAGCGAACGGCTCGTTCCACTGCAGCACTTTGGTGAAGGGCTGGAACCAGTGAAGTTCGCTCGCCAGGCTGCCCCAGAATTTTTCGATGTCGGCGGCGGCTTCGTACCACAGTGTTTCGTATTCGGCCAGCGATTTAATGCGGGCTTTTGCGGCAAATTCCGGCGGTGGCGGGAAAAGCCTCGCTTCGTGCATGACGGTGTCGAGCTGGCCGGATTGAGCAGTGCCCGAATGCGCCTTGGTTTGCTGAGCCATAAGAGAACTCCCCGCGCCGAATGGAAAAGAAAAATCGCTGTGAATGGCGATTTTAGAGTTTGGCGCGCGGGCGGTCAAACCGCTGGGGAACTAAGCCCGCTTTGCCCATACCCGGAGCGCGACCAACGGTCGCGGCTTTATGCAAAGAGATTACTTCAGCGTGACGGTGGGCGGGTCGTTGAAATCGGCGTCGAGGGCGGCGCACTGGTCGACGGTTGTTTCGCCGGATTGAATCCAGAGCTGGTAGTCGACGTTGAGCGGCTTTTCCGGATCGTTCAGATCGGCGACGAAGTAATTGCCGATGCGGCCGTATTCGCGCTCACTGCCGCGCGACGGCTTGGGGTTTTTGTCGTTGTCCAAATACGCCACCGTGTAACGCTTGCCGGCGACGACGAAACTCATGGCGTCCCAGGGCATGTTCACCGTGCGGGCATCGGGCGGATTGCCCTTGGCCTCCCAATTACGGGTTTCGTCGCCTTGATTGCCCTTGCCTTTGTGGACGGTCAGCGGGCCTTTGCCATCGGGGCGCAAGAAATACGTTTGGTCATTCGTTTCTTTCATGACTTCCAGGTTGGCCCGGAAATGGAAACCGGCGTGCTGCGGGTCGCCATCTAAATGCACGGGGGGTAAAACGGCATTCAACCGGGAAGCGAATTGCAGCAGCGTGCCGCCAGGGACGGCGTAAACGGTGACTTCGCGCTGTTCTTTGGCGAAGGTGGCGTTGGGAGCGCCGGGTGTCGCCGGGTAATGGTTGATGCCGTCGGCGCGGCTGGGCTCGGCCACCCAACTGATCTCCATCAGTTGACGGCCTAGCACGGGCCCGGCTTCGCTGGCCAGGAAGGCGGAATGTTCCTGAAAGGCGGCCGGGCAATGCCAAATGTCGACTTTTTTGCCGCCGTCGTACGTGACGTGACGAAAGCCGTAAAACACGCCGTGATGATGGGGCCAATCGTTGGGCTGGCCTTCGGGTCCTTTGGTCAGCAGTTGCGTGCCGGTGTCGGGATCGAACACGTGATGGTACGGTTTGAACGTCGCCATGCGGGCGTCGTCGGACGATTCGTCGAGCGGATGATACATGTAGCGCAGCACGGGGCGATTGCCGAAGGTTAAATCGTCATGGTCGCCGGGCGTGTCGTGCCATTGGAATTGTGTAGGTGCTTTGCCGCCCAATCCCAGGTGTTCCATAATTTCCGCCGTGAAATCGGCGGTTTGGCCGGCTTTCAAATTCGGCAGAATGAAATGCAATTCGCGCGCGACTTCGCCAGATTTGCCGGCGGCCGGCGTGGCCAATAAACTGGGAGCCGTCACTTGGCCGAAGAGCGAATTGCCGGCGCTATCGGTCAGTGTGGCCCAGGCGGCGTTTTTGAGAGTCGGATCGATCGTGATTTCGACACAGACGGGCGTGTTCACACGGTCATGCTGGCCGGCGGCGACCGAAAAGGCGAGCGAATTTTGGGCGGCGCGAAGTTCGGCGGCCGCCGCAAGCAGCACGACGGCGGCCATCAGCCAGCTGGCGAAAAACATGGCCCGACTCGCGGGAAAACAACATCGCATGGCAACTTCAACTCCACAAAAACAGACCGGAAATAGTTCCGGCAACTTGTTCCCCCCCGAAAACGTCAACGCTTGGCATTAGCATAACCGGCCGAGCGATGGTTCTCAACGGCCGGTGCGCTGTGTCGGTGAGGGCACCGGAGTTGGCACTAAGCCGATTGCGGCTGCAGTTCGCCTGTGGAATATAGGCGCAATTTGGAGCGGCACCTTTCTTTCAGAATTGGCAAGGCTTATGCTGGTTTACGGTTGGCAGCGGTTGGGGAAAGAAATGCCAACGCGTGACTTTTGCAGCACCATTAAAAACCGAGCGAGGAGCCGAAAGATGAAATCCATTTCGCGACAGGTGATGTTGGCCGCCGTGGCCAGTCTGGCGATTTTGTTTTCGAACCGATTGATTTGGGGCGCAGACGAGGGCGCCACGGCGACCGCACCGCCGAAGAACACGGCCACCGCGCCGGCGATTCACACGGGAACGCAAGGCCGAATCGACAAGATTTCGGAACGGGCCAAGCAGGGGGACGTGGATTTGTTGTTCGTGGGAGATTCGATTACGCAGGGGTGGGAAACGCGGGGCAAGGATGTGTGGGACAAATACTACGGCAATCGCAAGGCAATGAACGACGGCATCAGCGGCGACCGCACGCAACATGTGCTGTGGCGGCATGACCAGGGGAACATTGACGGGATTCATCCGAAACTGGCCGTGATCATGATCGGCACCAACAACTCCAACGGCAAAGATAATACGGCCGAGGAAATTGCCGACGGCGTAACCGCCATTGTGCATCAACTGCGGGAGAAATTGCCCGACACGAAATTGCTGCTGTTGGGCATTTTTCCTCGCGGCCCCAACACCGACGAACAATTGGAAGCCGTGGCGAAGACACAATTGAAAGCCGCGGCGGCCAAGAAGGGAGCCGATACGATCGATGAAAGCGAAGTGCCGGCCAAAATTGCCGCCGTGAAAGAAGCGACCAAAGTGCAGCGGCAGAAAATTGCGGACGCCAACGCCATGATTTCCAAGCTGGCCGACGACAAAATGATTTTCTACATGGACATTGGCGATAAGTTTTTGCAGCCCGACGGCACGATTCCCGACGACGTGATGCCGGACCATTTGCACCCCAACGCCAAAGGGTACGAAATTTGGGCCGCCGCAATTGAGCCCAAGGTGGCGGAGTTGATGGGGGAGAAAAAATAAGTCGAGATTTTGACAGAAACTGCTGATCGCAGGAGCTTGTCATGCGATTTCTCATTATCGGCACCGCGCTAGTCGTTGCTCTTGGCATTGTGATTGGTCTATGGGCTGGCGCCAATTTGCCATCCACTAGAGTTAATGCGTTTTTTACAGGAACGCAATCGGGTAAATGACTTTTTGCTAAACCAGGCCAAGGAACCTTTGCCGGGCGTTTCGTTTGCGGGCCCCCTACAAAAAAATGTTTTCGACGAATTCAAGAGCGATGGCGAAGAATCGAAAGATATGGATGAGGCTTTTCGAAATGCCATTTACCGAGAGGATTACCACACATTCACAACGATTGAATGGATGGTCGATCTGGGCGAAGAAGCGTTGGCTGTAGATAAGCAAGGCAATTCCGACACCATGTGTGCCATGGTGCTGTTGAATCATTATTTTGGCGGATTGAGCCAATTCGGCTTCCGCAACAATGGCAGAACGATCTCGGTGTCTACGACAAAAGTGCAAAGCGCATCGGATACGTGGTACCGGGAGGGAAACTATCGCATCATTGTTCACGGCTCCGTTTTTGTCGCCTTAGCTTCGCATATGGCGATTGTCCGTTTGAATATCGATGAAAATTTTCCAAAGCAATAAGAGCTATAATTGAAGCATGACAAACAATTTGCCAGTTCAGTCGGATCCAGATATTCTCGGCGGCACGCCGGTGTTCGTTGGCACGCGGGTGCCGGCGCATATTTTGTTGGACTATTTGGAGGCCGGTGACTCGCTCGACGAATTCCTGCAAGATTTCCCCAGCGTGACTCGCCAACAAGCGGTTGCGGCTTTGGAATACGCCAAACAATCTTTAGTGGGCAATGCGCGTTCTGCTTGACGAATGCGTACCGCGCCGCCTAGCCGTGCATTTGGTCGGGCACGAAGTGCATACCGTGCCCGAAATGGGCTGGACAGGAAAGAAAAACGGTGAGTTGTTGGAGTTGATGTCAAATCAAGGGATGGAAATTTTTCTAACGACCGATCAAAATCTTCGCTATCAGCAGAATTTACAGACGGCGGGAGTGGCGATTGTTGTGTTGGCCGCAGTGAGCAATCGTTTGGCCGATTTGATTCCGCTCGTGCCCGCAACCTTAAACGCCTTGACGACGATTAAACCAGGCGAGATTTTAGAAATCCGATCCTGACTGGAATTTTCTCCCCGCAACCGCCCCATGCACGCTCACTCCAATAAAGTTGCGCAGGTTACGCTGGCGTTTTGGGTAATGAAAATTTGCGCCACGACGCTGGGTGAAACGGCGGGTGATTTGATTTCGATGACGCTGAACGTGGGCTACGCGCTGAGTTCGGCGATTTTGATCGGGCTGTTTTTTGTTTCGGTGACGGCTCAGTTGGCATCCAAGCGATTTATTCCCGCGCTGTATTGGACGGTAATTCTCACAACCAGCATGGCCGGCACGACCATGTCGGACTGCATGGATCGCACGCTGGGGTTGGGCTACGCCAAGGGCTCGTTGATTCTGATTTGCTGCTTGGCCACCGTGCTGGCCATTTGGCGGTTGAGCGAAAAATCGCTGTCGGTCAGCAACATTCGCACGACCAGGGCGGAAATGTTTTATTGGGTGGCGATTTTGTTTTCCAACACGCTGGGCACGGCCCTGGGTGATTTTTTAGCCGACGATTCCGGCCTGGGTTTTTTGGGCGGGGCAGCACTCATCGGCGGGCTGATCGCTTTGGTCGCGCTGCTGGCATACTTCACCCAACTCAGCCGCGTGCTGCTGTTTTGGATCGCCTTTGTGCTCACTCGTCCCTTCGGCGCCACGTTTGGCGATTTACTCACCAAAACACATGCCCAAGGTGGATTGGAACTGGGCACGATTGGCGCAAGCATTGTATTGGCTGCGATTCTGGTTGGGATGATTGTTTACACGAGCGTGACTCACTCGCGCCAGCCAGCAACGACCGGATTGGACACCGACGGTCTCAATCTTTCGACAGAGTAGCGTCCGGCGATCGTACATTTTCTCCACGAGGTGCGATTTTTCACACATTCTTCCCTGCCAGCCAGCCGGTGCTGAAGGCGGCTTGGAAGTTGTAGCCGCCGATGGGGCCGTCGAGATCGAGCACTTCACCGGCGAAAAACAGGCCGGGAACCAGTTTGCTTTGCAGCGTGCTGGAATCGATTTCACCCAGCGCGACGCCGCCGGCGGTCACTTCTGCTTTTCCGAAGCCGCGGGTGCCGGTGACGGGGATTGGCAGTTGCTTGAGAGCGCGGATCAGCGTTGCACGGTTGGCGTTGCTCAGTTCGCCGGCTTTTTTATCGGGGGGCAGACTGGCTTCGCGCAGTAGAACTTCGGCCAAGCGGCGGGGCAACAATTCCGGCACCAGCGAGAGAAGTTGCTTTTTGCCTTCGGCGGCGGCCTGCTGCCGAAGCTGCGAATCTAATTCGGCGGTTTTGATGTTCGGCAGAAAATCGCACTCCAGATGCAGCGCCTGCGGATGCGGATGACCGCTGATGTGACGGCTGATGTCGAGCACGACCGGGCCGGACAAACCAAAGTGCGTGAATAGCAGTGAGCCGCGGCGGGTGTCGAGGATTTTTTGTTTAGGGTTGGATTGATTTGTCTCTGGCTCCAGCAAGCGTAGCACCACGTCGGGAATGGTGATGCCGGAGAGTTCGCGCACCCAGGGGGCTGAAGTGGTAATGGGGACCAAGGCCGGGCGGGGTGGCACGATGGTGTGACCAAAAGTCGCGGCCCAGCGGTAACCGTCGCCGGTGGTTCCGCTGCCGGGATACGATTGGCCGCCGGTGGTGATGATCAGGCGTTCAGCGGTGAGAGTTCGTTTGTCGGTCGTCAGCCGAAAGCCAACTAGTCCGCTAGCCGAATCTTCGATTCGCGCTAAGCCGACAAGCGACTCTTCCAGTGCCAGCTCGCAACCGCTGCGGTGCAAGCGGTCTAGAAAAGCCCGGAGCACGTCGGCCGCTTTGTTGCTCACGGGAAAAATTTTGCCGGTTTCTTCGATTTTGGTGGGCACGCCTTCGTCTTCGACGAGGGCCACCAAATCTTGTGGGCTGAGTGCCGCCAAGGCCGAGTGGAGAAATCGACCGGGCGGACCGTAAGCGGCGACAATGCCGCGGGCGTCGGTATTTTGGGTGAGATTGCAGCGCGTGCCGCCGGACATGAGAATTTTGACGCCGGGCCGGAAGTTGCGCTCCAGCAGCAGGGTTTTGAGACCGCGCGAAGCCGCACGTTCGGCCGCCACCAAGCCGGCAGCGCCGGCGCCGATGACCAGGACCTGCCAGTGGGAATTTGCGGCGGCGGAAATGGGGCACCTCAACGTGGGCGGAAAATTCTATACTGGTGCGCGGACGAACGGCATTGAACAGAGGGCTGCAAGCCGCGCCAAATTTTGAGCAACCATCTTACCGTGCCGCGGCCGGAAGCGAATATCACATGAAAAAACGCCGTGTGGTGGTCAATGACCAGATGCAGAAAAATTACGTCTACTATTGCACGGAGCCGGTGGGGAAGAATTTTCATCCCGATTTCCGCCCGCAACTGACGCCGCAGCAAATGCTGGAGTTTGGCGTGTTTGGCGGGAAGTACATGACCGATTGCACCGGGGAATTTCCGGACCAGTGGTTCGATCGGGCCAAGTTGTGCCCGAAGCGGCACGATGCGGCGCTGAATTATTTTGGCGTGAATGCCTCGCAGCCGCTGGCGGTGTGGCGGCGCAACGGATGGATTTACCACGAAGACCCACGCGGCTGGTTCCAATGGTACTGCCGGTATTACATGGGCCGTCGCTGCCTGGACGACGAGCGGCAAATTAAGCGTTGGCGGGCCATCCGGCGGCACGCGGCGCAAATTCAAGCGCATTGCCGGCGGGGAGATTTGAAATGCCGGCGACGGCAACGGCAGGCGCTGCTGCACTGGGCATATGATTCAAGAAAGATTTGAGGCGGATATTTTGAAGGCCGCGACGACTCGATTGATATTGAGCGCCTGGGGTGACCAACTCAATTATTTGCCGGCTAAATTCCGCAGGCCGAGCCCGAAGATGATGCGCAAAGCGGCCCAGGCTTCGGCGCGGTTGATTTTGGATTGTCCGCGCTCGCGGTCGGCAAACAGGATGGGCGTTTCGCCGAATGTGGCCCCGCGGCGGCGGAGCAGCCAGAGGACTTCTTCCTGGAAGGAGTAACCGCGGGAGCGGATTTGATCGAAGGGCAATTCTTTCAGTTTCGCCACGCGGTAGCAGCGGTAACCGCCGCTGATGTCGCGGGGCTTAAGCCACAACAACCAGCGGGCGTATAAATTGACGGCGCGGCTCATCAGTTTGCGTTTGAGGGGCCAGCCGACAGTGCCGCCGCCGGGAACGTAGCGGGAACCGATCATGACGTCGACGGGTGCAGCACCCTCACCTCGCCACGGCGAGTCGCCTGGGGAGACCCGGCCATCTCCCAAAGGGCGAGGGGGAAGGTCGTCCCGACCCTCTCCCAAAGGGAGAGGTTGATTGTTTCCTTCCATGCCGGCGAGCATGGCGGGGAGATAGCGCGGGTGATGGCTGAAATCGGCATCCATGTTCAGGACGTAATCGTAGCCGTGGTCGATGGCATACTGCATGCCGACGATAATGGCCGTGCCCAGGCCCAATTTGCCACTGCGATGCAGGCAGTGAAGGCGGCGACCGGCGGCGGTTTGCTGGTCGCACCATTGGCCGGTGCCGTCGGGCGAGTTGTCGTCGATCACCAGAATGTCGACTTGGGGAGCGAAGGCGAAAATCTCGTCGACAAGCCGCGGCAGATTTTCAATTTCGTTCAGCGTGCAGGTCATCACCAGCGTTTTGGTGGTGGTCGTCCCTGGTTCCGGCTCACTGGACCGTGGGTCCGGTAGTTTTGCAGGCTGCGATATATTCATGGTCTTGCTGCACGGCCAAAGACTATGTGGGCTGTATAACACAGCCTAGCACCGGAATCCGGTGGGCGTCGAGCAGGCGTTTGGCGTCGGCGGCGGCCGCGGCGGAGGTGGCGCCCAATTCCACGTAAAGCATGGCGGCGGCGGCCAAGGGGAAGAGATCGCTGGTGCAAAGGGCCGACGTTTTGGTAGCGGCGGAATTGCTTGTTGATGTAGATTTACACGCCGGGCCGGCGGCGACCAGCAGCAAATCGAACTGTCGCGACAACTCGGACCACGATTCTTTAAGCCGCTGCGGTGACACGGCCTGGAGATATTCCGAGCCGCGGCAGAGCAGTTTGATTTGCGGATGCAAGGTGGATTGGATGGCGGCCTGCCAGGTGGAGCGGTTATTCAACACGTGGTTTAAGCCGAGGTGCGTGTCGAATCCAAGGGTTTGTGCCAGGCGGCAATCGGCATCGGTGGCTTCGACGAGCAGAATTCGCGAATTTGAGTGGCCGCGGGCGGCGTTCAGTTTGTCGAGGATGGCCGCGGCCAGGGGCCAGAGCCAAGAAGCGTTTCCCGTTTCGCGGCCGGCGTCGACGAGCAGCAGCGTGGGATGCTGCGTTAAATTAAGCTTGGCCAGCAATTGGTCGCGCAATTCGCGAAATTCAGGCCGGATGTTGAGCGGGGGCTGTGACTGTTGCGGCGGTTCAAGCGACGAT
The DNA here is from genome assembly GCA_035499655.1 of Pirellulales bacterium. Classification (NCBI taxonomy): domain Bacteria; kingdom Pseudomonadati; phylum Planctomycetota; class Planctomycetia; order Pirellulales; species Pirellulales bacterium. The sequence continues at coordinate 5,956 of DATJYL010000153.1, read as the reverse complement.
GGTAATGCGGGAATTCCGCCGGGCCAATTTGCCGGGCTGACAGCCGGGGTGGGAGCCGGCGGGGCAGGAACTTCGAGGGAAGCGTCTGGCAGGGCAGGTTCTGGAGCGGCGGGGACCGATGGTGTTGTGTTTTTGGGGGCGGTCGCTTCGGCTTGCAACCGGACAACCTCGGCTTGCAATCGTTCAACTTCGGCGGCGTGCAAACGGAACACTTCAGCCTGCCATTCAATCACTTCCGGCGCTGGAGATGGCGGAGGGACCTCAGCAGGCGGCGACGGATATACGGTGGATGGAGCCGGGGCGATATGGCTCAAGTCGATTTCCGCAAGGTCGTAATCGGACGCCGTGAGATTGGCCAGATTGGCCGTGACCATGTTTTGCAATTGTTCCAGGTGCAGCCAGTCGACATGGGAGCCGGGTTGGAAATCGGCGGTGAACGCGGCAATGGTTTCCACGGCCAGCGGTTTGACCGTGGAGGGTTGTTCGACGGGCATCACCCGTTCTGCCGGCGGCAAAGCGGGGGAGGACGACGCCGGCTCGGAATGGGTGATCTCGGGCTGCTGGTGTTCGGGAGGGAGGGACTCGGCCTGTGCGGGCTGGGCCCAATTGGCCACAAGCGGGAGCGGATCGGTGAGGTTGAACTCGGCCAAGGCGGGCAACGGCGAAAGTTGCTCCGCAAGGAGCGGTTCAATCTGATCCGGCAAGGGTGCGAGGGGGACGGCGAGATTTGCTTTGGACTGGTCGAAAGCCAGTTCCAGCGGAGCGACGATTTCGTCAAGCGGGTCGATTTCTTCCAAGGGGAAGATTTCCTGTGGACTGCCGACGGCGACGGGGGGCGAGGCAGCGGGCTCTAGAATTGCGGCCGTTGCATTGGGCTGATCGGCCACTGGTTCGGGCTGAATATCGATTAGCCCAGGCGTTGGATCGATTGAGGCCGGTTCCGGCTGACTGACCGGATTTAACGGTCGCGTTTCGATCCGCGTCAGCGATTTTAGGATTAAGCTCATGAGGCGGGGAGTCGGATAGCGAACGCTAGCCGCGGCGCAATTGGGCGAACAGTTGGCGATATTCCTGGCGGCGAACGCGGATAGGCTGCTTGGGTTGGGGCGGCTTCAATCTCGGCGGTTCTTCGATGACGATTAAATTATCGTCGTGGATAGGCCCGGTTTGGTATGGCGTGACGGCGGCGGGCGGCATCGTTTGTTCAGCGCTGGTATTTTCGATTGCGGCGGCATCGTCCGTGACTTGCGTAGCGGTGGGGGGCGCGGAGGAGAGTGGCGCTGGCTGCGCGGGAACGCCGCCGGGCCAGGTGGACGGTGCAAGGGCCATCGCGGGCTTTTCCTGGGACAATTTTTCCACGACGGAATGGGCCGCTTTCAGAAGCGCGGCCAACGAGCGGCTTTCGGCGCTGCGGACCAATGGGCGATGGGCCAAGGCGTCGGCCTGCAACGACGTGTAGCGGTCGATCACCACTTCTTCCTCGGCGAAATCGCCGTGGAATGGATTTGACCCGTGCGGGAACACCAATTCCACTTCGGGCCCGATGCTGCCGGCGGGATGAAAATCGTCGTGGAACTCGCGGGGCGGGGCGATCGTTTCCCGTAAAGCTTCCAGCGGATTGGCTTGCTGAGCTGCTTGTGCATTGGCCTGATCGGCAGGGGCGCGGAACGGCACGGCGGGAGGAAGTTCGTCGGCCAGTTCATCATCGAGGCTGCCGAACTCGACGACGCTGTTTTCGTTCACCGGCGCCGGCGCGCCCGGCGCTGCGTTCCAGGGCGTTGGCAATTGTTGCAAATCGGCCCAGGCTTCTTCGACGCCTGGGGCAGTGATTTGCTCCACTCCGCCGGCAAAGGCCAGCAGCAGAACATGATCGCACACCTGGTTGATCAGCCGCGGAATGCCGCCGGTGGCATGGGCCACCGCTTCCAGCGCATCGGAAGTGAAAATGCGATCGGGCTGGCCGCCGACTTGCAGAACTTGATGGCGAACGTATTCGATGGTTTGCTGCCGGTCGAGCGTTTCCAAGTAGCAGCGGGCCGCAACGCGCTGATTGAACGATTCCATTTTCGGATGGGCGAAGCGATCTTCCAATTGCGGGCCGCCGGCCAACACCAGCCGCACCCGGGGCTGACCGCCGCGCACCAGATTGGTGATCAGGCGCAACTCTTCCAACAGCCGCATGGGCAGCGTGTGGGCTTCGTCGACGATGAGCAGCAGCGGGGGGGCAGAGAGCGAGGAGGGGACGGCGCCAGCGTCCTGCTGCGCGGCATCGGCCGATTTTGCACGGGGGGAAAGATGATCGACCAGCGCGAGCCGCAAGTCGCCTTCTTCCATTCCGCGAAACGGCAAGCCGAGTTCGAATAAGATGGCCTGCAGCATGGCACGGCGCGTGCAAAGTTGTCCGCTGGCCAACAGCGCTACCTGCATCGAACGGCGGAATTGCTCCGCCAGCACCTGGCACAACAATGTCTTGCCTGTTCCGGACGGTCCGATGAGCAAGCCGACGCCTTCGGCGCGGTCGATGCAGCGGGCCAGGTTTTCGCGAGCGGCCTCGCTGGACTCGCTGCGAAAATAGCGCTTGGCTAACGCCGCAGCGGCGAACGGACGCTCATTGAAACCGAAAAACGATTCGTACATTGAAAGCGTTGTAGGAAGGATCGCGGGTTAAACTAAATCAATGACCAATGTCAAAGCACCAATGACCAATATGAAGCAGCAACACTCATTGGTCATTGGGATTTGGACATTCGTCATTGCTGCATGCGCTGTTAGATAGCTTCGGCGTTTGGCAGCGCGGCGGATTAAGCCGAACAGCGGGCGGTGCTAGCACCAGAACTTTTGCGAGCAAGCAGCCAGCGGATTGGCTAAGAAATGTGTGAAGAATTGCCGGTCGGAGATCGACATTGCCGCCAGCACGGCCGCCAGCACCAAGAGGCACAATTCGGCGGCGATTAGCGTGCGGCCGATCCAGCGCGGTTCGGACGGCGGATGTTGCGAGGTCCGGGCCAGGGAATTTTGCGGCAAGAAGCCGAGAATGGTCAGGGCCAGCCGCTGGCGCACTTCTGAGGCCGTGCGAAACACCGCCTCCGACACTTGCGCCCGGCGGGCCACCAAAGCCGCGACGCCGATGGCCAGCACGCCACACCACCAGATTGCCAGGCGCGGATCGGCGCCGACCATCGGCGGGCGGGACTCAATCGCAGGCGCGGGTTTGGGCACGGTGAGCGTGGCCAGGTAATTGGCCGGAATTTGGGCTTTCCGTTGCCAGGCGGTGCTTTCGGTATTCAGGGCCTGATAACAAACGTCCTGCTGCGATTGCAAGCGCGTGGTCAATTCGTGATATTGCTCGGCGGTGTTTTGCCAGACGGGGAGCAATTGTGCAAAGACACTGGAGGCCGATGGAAGATGGGACGCCCGGCGCGCGTCGGAGGCAGGCGGTGCATTCGCCGTAGCGTTTTGCTCAGGCTGTGGCGCGGCGGAGGTGGCCAGTGGTGCGGATTCCGCTTGCGAGGCGGGAATTTCCTTGGGGACTGTCTCGAGCTGGCGTTCGAGTTCCGACAACGAAAGATCGAGTTGCCGCACGCTGGGGTGTGTGGGAAGCAGCGTATCTAACAGAGCCACGCGCTGTTTTCGATATTGAACGATTTGGTTTTCCAAGTCCTGCCAGCGCGGATTGATGGCCATTTGCGGCGCGGCAGCCGCAGGCGCCGGTTGCGGCGCGGGCAATGATTGATTTTCTTCGGCCGGCGCGGTTTTTTGATCGGCGGCGGTTTGGGCCGCGTGCAGCAAATCGTCGAAATGCTGATCCAGCAAATCTTGTAGCTCGATTTCCGTGGCCTGATATTGATCGACGGCATTTTGCGTGGCGCGATAAGCGGCCAGCCCATTTTTGTTGGCAGCCGCGATAGCGGTTTTGATTTCCGGCGGGACGGGAAGCGGCTGAACTTCGTCGGGCTCGACTTCCTCGGTTTGGCTGCCATTGGTCGGCGATGCGCCCGCACTGTTCGCCGACTGCTGTGCGCCCGAGGCTTGGACTGCGCTCGCCGGCGACATGGCGAAGCCGTGGCAGATGAAGCCGACGCTTATTAGCGCCAACAAAAACACAGCCAGCGCAAGGGCCAGAAACACGTACAGGCGGCGCCAGGCGGTTTTAGTGATTGTGGACATAGCAGGCGGCTGGCGGTAGACGGTAGGCAGTGTGCGGTAAGCGGAAGGCGGACGGAAAAAGGCAGAAAGCTGAAGGCAGAAACGGGATGATGGCGTATATCGATTCGTATCGGCGGGGCAATCCAGACAGCATGAAACGGTTTTGAGCGGATGGCGTTGTAACGCCGCACGCCCGACCGGCACAGTCGGGCTATGTATTGGGCAGTCGGCACACCATGGGTGCTAGCGTATAATTGGGGACGGTTATTTTTTGAGCGCGATGCCGTGTGAAAATTATGCTTGGTGTGCCGATGAGCCGGTTGCCGTTTCAAATCAAAATTTGCGGGGTGACAACGCCTCAAGATGCGGAGGCCGTTGTTGAAGCCGGCGCAGATGCAATTGGATTGAATTTTTATTCGGGCAGTAAACGATGCGTGTCTCTTCAGCAAGCATGGGAAATCGCCCATGCCATTCCTTCCCACGTGCAGAAAGTAGGTGTATTCGTAAATCCTCTGGGAGAAGATGTAGATGATGCGATGACTGCTGCTGCGCTTGACATGGTGCAATTTCATGGCAAAGAGTCACCGGAGTTTTTAGCTGCGTTCGGTAAGACTCACACAATTCCAATGATTAAGGCACTGCGTTGGGAACAAGATGGCAGATTGATGGATAATTACCTGAAACATTGCGTTGAATTGGGATGCAAACAAAGTTGGGTATTGATTGATTCATGGGATAATGATCTCTTTGGTGGAACCGGGATTCCACTCAAATGGGATACCATTGCGATGTGGCAAAAACACGGCGATACTCTTTCGCGTTGGCAACAATTACGGCCGCGAGTTAATCCAGCCTCAGCAGTGTCGATCATTTTGGCTGGGGGGCTTTCGCCCAAGAACGTGGCTACCGCAATACAAACGGCTCGGCCCATCGCCGTTGATACCGCCAGCGGTGTGGAAAGCGCCCCGGGCAAAAAAGACCCGGCCAAAGTGAAAGCGTTTATCGACGAGGCGAAACGTGCTTTCGACGAAGTCGCTAAGCCATAAGTGGATTAGGAACTGTTCGTGCGACTACCGCGCTTGCGAAAATCGCCGGCGGTGCTTAGAATGGGTGGTTCAAGAAATTCCGGAAGCGCTTGCACTGTAAAGAGTTAGCGCGGTTTTTTAAATGATTCAATTCAGGAGTTCACCGTGGCCACTGCCGTTGAGAAAAAATTGCCGTACAAAGTTACCGATCTCGCCCTGGCCGATTGGGGCCGCAAGGAAATTATGCTGGCCGAGCAGGAAATGCCCGGCCTGATGGCGCTGCGGAAAAAATACGGCAAGAGCAAGCCCTTGGCCGGAGCCCGCATTGCCGGCTGTCTGCACATGACCATTCAAACGGCGGTGCTGATCGAAACGCTGGAAGAGCTGGGCGCGAAAGTAACCTGGAGCAGTTGCAACATTTTCTCCACGCAAGACCACGCGGCGGCGGCCATCGCCAAAAAGGGAACTTGCCCGGTGTTCGCTTGGAAAGGCGAAACGAACGAGGAGTTCGATTGGTGCATTGAGCAAACATTGTTCTTCCCCGACGGCCAGCCGCTGAATTTGATTTTGGACGACGGCGGCGACCTCACGGCGATGGTGCATCAAAAATATCCGGAGCTGCTGTCGGGCATTAAGGGGCTGAGCGAAGAGACTACGACCGGCGTGCATCGGCTGTACCAAATGCACGAACGGGGCGAGCTGAAAGTGCCCGCCATCAACGTGAACGATTCGGTCACCAAGAGCAAGTTCGACAACCTGTACGGCTGCCGCGAATCGCTGGTGGA
>DATJYL010000152.1 GCA_035499655.1 Pirellulales bacterium | reverse complement strand
AAGATGAGATGCGTTTTCCCGTCGGACAGAATGTAAATATCGCACAAGAAAGCGGAGTAAGCAGGTCGTCGGTCGCAGTCAGCAGCGATGCCTTGGCAAAGCCGGACGAATTGGCAGACGAAACGCTCGATATTTTTGGCGCGATACATTGGCGGCCGCACTCACGCAGCGCCGCATGGTTCCAGGCAAGCGACGAAAATTTATTTTGATCCGTCGGTCTCTTTTTCCTCGGTCAGCGCAAGGGCGTAGGCCGTGGCATGGCTGCGGCAGTGAGAAATGCTGATCATTACTTGGGTCACGCCCACCTGCTCCATGAAATCTTTGGCGCCCCCGTACAAGGCCACCGTGGGTGAGCCGCTACGAAGATTACGAATTTCCACGTCGCGCCAACTAATGCCGCGCCGCCAACCGGTGCCCAGCGCTTTGAGCACCGCTTCCTTGGCGGCCCAACGTCCGGCAAAATGCTGCGTGGCCTGCTTGCGGCTTTGGCAGTATTCGATTTCGTGCGGTGTGTAAACGCGGGTGATGAACAGCTCGCCGTGCCGCTCGATCATTTGGGCAATCCGCAAACATTCGACGATGTCGGTTCCAATGCCGAAGATGGACATGAGGGAAAATTGGTCAGTGGTCGGACATCGGCGAACTCAGTCGAGCCGTGGTCAGTGATCGGCTACGAGCCAGAAACCAAGCTACAATCGCCGCTACTGTGATCATGGCTAGAGCATCGAGAGTCCACAAGAGCCATTTGGCCGGCGCTTCCGCCGCCATGAAGCGATAGAAGGTGGCGGGCTGGAATTGGTCTGGTACGAGCGCGGCCGCCAACTGCGCGTTGGGATCGGTCTGCAATTTGGCGGCGAAATCTCGGCGGTAATCAAGATAAAACAACCCATGCTCCGCGGCCGCCATGAGCGTGGCTGCAACGATTGCCGCCCATACCACGGCGAGGCGGCTGCGGAACCTAAGCCAATGGCTGACGGCGACCAGTGCCGAGCCCAGTGCCGCGCCGAACAGCGCGGGAAACACTCCGATCGCGGCGAAGTGCGCCGATTGCAGCCACACGGCAATCCGCGCCAGCGCTAGGGTAATGGACACAGTTGCAAACAACCCAACTACCGCCACCAACCAGCGCGGCGTTGCGGCAGTGGGTGATAACGCATTGGACGGCATGCGGCAATTATCCCTTTACTCCGCAGGCTTTTTCTGCGCGGGCCAAAACCTCGGCGGCTTTTTTGCGAGCCCGATTGGCGCCGTCGGCCAAGATTTCCCGAATGCGCTGCGGATGGGCGGCCAAATCGGCCCGTTTGGCGCGGGGCTCGGCGAAATATTTTTCGGCGGCGTCGGCCAGAGCCTTTTTCACTTCACCGTAGCCGAAGCCGCCCCGGCGGTAAAGTGCGGCCATTTCGTCGCGCTCCGAGGGCGTGGCGACGAGCGAAAATAATTGGAACAGATGGTCGCTATCCGGATCTTTGGGCTGCTCCATAGGGCGCGAGTCGGTGACGATGCGCATGATTTTTTTTCGCTGAGCCTTGGCGTCTTCGAAAAGTTCCAGCGTGTTGTTGTAGCTTTTCGACATTTTTTCGCCATCAAGGCCTGGCACTTTGGCGGAATGGTCCAGCACCTTGGCCTTGGGCATGACGAAAGTTTGGCCGAAATGATGGTTGAAGCTGGCGGCGATGTCGCGGCAGACTTCGATGTGTTGAACTTGATCGGCGCCGACGGGCACGATGTCGGAATCGTACGACAAAATGTCGGCGGCCATGAGGACCGGATACGTGAACAGCCCGGCATCGGCCGAGAGCCCCTTGGAGATTTTGTCTTTGTACGCATGGCAACGTTCCAACAGGCCCATCGGCGTGCCGGTCATCAGGAGCCAGGTGAGCTGGCTGACTTCGGGCACATCGGACTGCACAAACAAAACGGCCTTTTCGGGATTGAGGCCCAGTGCGAGCAAATCGATGGCGGCATCCAAAGTTAACTGAAGCAATTGGGCTGGTTCGCGCACGGTGGTGAGCGCGTGCAAATTGGCGATGAAGTAATAGGCGGCATCCTCATGTTGCAGATCGATGTATTGCCGGATGGCGCCGAAGTAGTTGCCCCAGTGGAATCGGCCCGTCGGTTGTATGCCGGAAAGAACGCGCATGTTGTTAGTGGTCGGTAGTCAGTGGTCAGACTTCGGCGAGCTCTGTCGAGCCGTGGTCGGTGGTCGGGATTCAGTTTGCAATGTGCCGACGATATCAGTGATCGATTTTGCGTCCAATTGGTTCAGAGCGGCCGGCAGGGCATTGAGCAGTTGCATGGTTACGGTGGGATTATAGAAGTTTGCCGTGCCAATTTGCACTGCAGTTGCTCCGGCGATAAGAAACTCCATGACGTCGTCGATCGTCGCGATGCCGCCAATGCCAATGATCGGCGTGCGTACGGCCTTGGAAATTTGGTACACGCAGCGCAATGCCAGCGGCTTGATGGCGGGTCCACTGAGGCCCCCCATTACGTTGCCGAGCATCGGGCGGCGACGCCGCCAATCGACAGCCATGCCCAAAACGGTGTTAATGGCCGAAATGGCGTCGGCCCCGCCATCGGCAGCGGCGCGGCCAATGGCGGTAATGTCGGTCACGTTGGGCGTAAGTTTGGCGACGATGGGAAAGCCGCAGGCTGCCCGACAGCCGGCCACCACGCGGCGGCACATTTGCGGATCGACGCCCAAATCGACGCCGTGGCTGACGTTGGGGCAGGAGATGTTTAACTCCAAGGCCGCGATTCCGGCCAAGCCGTCCAGGCGGCGGGCCATTTCGACGAATTCGTCCAGCGTGCGGCCGGCAATGCTGACGATGATCGGCGCGCCGACGGTTGCCAAATACGGCAGATGATGTTCGATGAACGCTTCCTGGCCGTCGTTATCTAGCCCGATGGAATTGAGCATGCCGGCGGGGGTTTCAAGCGTTCGCCAAGGAGCGTTGCCGGGCCGAGGGAGCCGAGTAATGGTTTTGGGGATGATTCCGCCGAGCCGCTTTAAGTCGACCAATCCGGCCATTTCGCGAGCGTAACCGAAAGTGCCCGACGCCGTGAGAATGGGGTTGGGAAGCGCCAGACGTCCCAAGCGAACGGAAAGATCGACGGATGGCGCAGGTGCGGACATCGAGAGCGAGCAGGGTTCGTGGTTCAGGAATCAGGAATAGGAGATAATGGCGTCAAAAAACTTTTGCTTGCGGACTAGCAGCTTACCGCAATTGGGCGCAAAAAAAAACGCCGCACGGCAGTGTTGCCAAGCGGCGAGAAATGCGTTTTAGAAATGTGCCGGGCAAAGGCCAAGGCGATAGGAACCGCAAACCGAGCCATTACAAAATGCCGCCGTGGGTTCGCCAGGGAGTCATGTGGGACGGCTGATCGAGGAACCAGATTTGTTCCCATTCGTCGAGCGCCTGCCGCAAATCTTCCGACGTGTTGAGCAGTTGGCCCGCCCGGCGCGACGGATCGGCCGAATACATCGGAATGAGGCAGCCGGTAGCGCTGCTGATGGCCAGCCCGGCTACAGTTGCGAATAAAAACCTACGCATCGCACGGTTCCTTCCTGAATTTGCATGCGCCGCAATCCCTTGCGGTGGGTTGAACTGTTGCAGTGTTTGGGTGCGTGGTGTCTGTCGGATCAAATTGGTGGTTCGTCAACACGCCATCGATAGGCGCAAAGGGCGCCATTGGCGGAGTGTCGGTATCAGACCACTAAGCGATTTTGGATATGATTTGTGATGAGTTCCGCTCGTGCAGCTAAAAGATAAGTTTGGGGCTGCACTCGCGCCGGGAAAGGTTACTAATTCTGGATTTGTGCGCCGAGGTCAAATGACTGAAAACTTCCGCCAGGCCGGTCGGTTTACCCCGCCTCTGGGTAGGCATGGCAAGAAAAGTGTCTCCGTACGTTTTTTCTATGCGGCAGTCGATGGCGATAACCAACTGGCCGGTATTGATAGCTCTGCTATCCGCTGCCCTGCATTCCATAACCTGCTGGGGCATTGGCGGTTGGGGTGGCCGACGCTCCGTCGCTAGCTTGGTGAGCGGCGGCTTTGGCCCGCGCTTCGGCGGCTTGTCGTTCCAGTTGCCGGACCTTCTCTTCCATTTCCTTGCCGGGCTTGAAGGTCACGACAAACTTTTCCGGCACAAAGACTTTCGCCCCGGTGCGCGGGTTGCGAGCCTTACGGGCGGCACGCTGTTTGACTTCGAAAACGCCAAAATTCCGCAGTTCGATGCGGCGTTCTTCGACCAAAGTTTCGACGATGGCATCGAAGGTTTTTTGGACGATTTCCTTCGTTTTCAGTTGGGTCAGGCCAATCTCTTCGGAGATGGTCTTTACGATCTCTTTCTTGGTCACGGCGACGGTTCTCCTCTAGCGAGACATAAAGCCGAAGGCTTAAAGTGCCCGTTCGACCCGCCCATATCACGCTCCAAGTGTAGGTGGCGTAAGAAGTAGTGTCAAGCTACCTTTTCGGTTTTGCGACACTATCCGTAACAAGTTACGGCAACAAACGCAGCCTAATTTGGCTCGGAGTGGAACCGGAAGACTGTTCTTAACCTCTAATTTTCAAAGAACTTAGCGCGAGAAGGACGAACCCGATGGAATTTGAAATGCGTAAGTTATTATTAGTAAATTACTTAAGCAAAAGATTCCAAGACTGTGCTGTCGCGCCAAGCGCAGGATAGACTGCGCCTGTTGGCCAATAGTATCGTCGTTTCAATCGCTAAACTTTACCCAGACGGAAGATTTTGTGAGTGCAAGTGCGCGATTAGATTTTAATGACGGCTGATTGCGCCAGCACTTCTTCCACGCTGTAGAGCTTGCCTTGTCCGCTGCCGGGGCAGACCTCGCAGGTTTTTTGCCAGGCCTGCGGCGAGCGAATGTTGGAATCCCAAAAGGGCCAGGTGCGGCATTGGCGGGGTCTGGCTTCGTAGACTTTACACTTGCGCGATTGGTTGTCGAAGAAAACGCAATCGCCGTTGTCGAATTCAATGAGACTTTTGCGTGTGCCAATGCAGCGGACGTAACGGGCTTCGAAATCGTCAGCCGCCAGACCCAGCAATTTGGCTAAAGCCGCGATTTCATCTTCGGTAACCCACACATAGCCTGGGGCGCCGGTGCAGCAATCGCCGCACTGGGTGCATTGAAAGCGGAGGCCATCTTGAAACCAGGGAGCGCGGGGCATGAAGGATGAAGCCAGGGTGAGGAAGTGAAAAAAGTAGTTCGTGAGTCAGTGAGGGTTTTTAGAGACTTGCGAATGGAAGATCAAGATGCCGCGGCCAGTTTTGCGACGGCACTGATGGCGGCATCGATTTGTTCCACGGTGTTGAAGGCACCGACGCTAAAACGGACCGTTCCGCCGCGGTGGAGCGTGCCAAGGGCTTCGTGCATGCGCGGAGCACAGTGCAAACCGGCGCGAACTTGCACGCCGAAGTTGGCATCCAACGCCGCGGCGGCTTCTTGCGGATCATACCCGGCGAGCGAGATACTGACAACGCCCACGGAGCGGCATGCTTGGGCATTCGAGCGAGTCGCGGACGCAAGTGCAGGTTCGTCGCAGTGCAACATCACACCGCGAAGTTGCCGTAAGCCCTCGCGGAGTTGTGCGCTAAGAGCGTGTTCATGAGCTTGAATGTTTGCAATGCCGCGCATTTCCAGCCAGCGCAAAGCTGCGGCCAGGCCGACCAATCCGGGAACATTGTGATTTCCGGCTTCGAATTTGTCGGGAAGCGAATCGGGTTGCTGGTCTTCGTCGCTGCGAGTTCCGGTGCCTCCCTGACGGGACGTTTGCAGTTCGCTCTCCAGTCCGGGGCGAATGTACAGAAGGCCTGTGCCTAACGGGGCCAGTAATCCTTTGTGCGCCGGGGCCGCCAAAAAATCTGCATTCAGCTCGTCGGCCATCAGCGGAATATGCCCGAGCGTTTGGGCGGCGTCGACGAGAAGCCGCGCGCCGTGCTCGCGCACGCTGCGGCCGATCTCGGCCACGTTTTGGATCACGCCAGTGACGTTGGAGGCGTGCGTTATAACGACCAGCCGCGTGTTGGTGCGTAAGGCGCGACGGATATTCTGGGGATCGACGAGGCCGACAGGATTGCAAGGCACACAAGCGACCGTGATTTGGCCGTGTGCTTCCAAATGCCGCAGTGGCCGGAGCACCGAGTTGTGATCGGCGGCGGTGCAAATGGCGTGATCGCCAGGCCGAAGCAGACCATGAATGGCAATGTTTAACCCTTCGGTGCCATTGGCGGTGAAGACAATTTGTCGCGCGCTGGCGGCTCCAATCAGCCGGGCCAAAGCGGCGCGTGCGGCGGCGAGGATGGCGTCAACTTCGTCGGCCTGAACATAGGCGCTGCGGCCTGCCGGGGCGCCGTTTTCGCGCAGATAACAGTCGACCGCCGTGTAAACCGCTTCCGGCTTAGGCCAACTGGTGGCGGCGTTGTCGAGATAAATGCGGCTCATCGATGTTCAGCCAATCTCATTCACCGGAGGGCTTAGCCGCCGATTTGGTACATGGCGCGGGCGGGCTGGACAAAATCGGGGGTGTCGATGCCGTGACCGGCCTTTTTGGCGCGGACGCAGGCGGCGACCAAGATTGCCAATTCATCGTCACTGGCGCCAGAGCGCAGCAGAGCGCGGGCATCCCATTCGACGGTGGAAAACAGACAGTTGCGAACTTGCCCCTCGGCAGTCAGTCGCAGCCGGTTGCAAGCACCGCAAAACGGCTGCGACACGGGATTGATGAAGCCGACACGGCCGTCGCCGTCGAGATAGCGGAAATCAGCGGCGGGCTGGCTGGGATCTGCCACGGGGAGCGGCTCCAACGTGCCGACTTCACGCTCGATGATGTCGCGCACTTCGTCGCCGCTGAGCATTTGATCGTGGTTCCAATGATGCTCCGCATCCAGCGGCATGTACTCGATGAATCGCAATTCCAGGCCGTGCCGGCGGGCAAACAGGGCCAGCGGCACGATTTCGTCCTCGGTCATGCCGCGGATCGAAACCGCATTCAGGCGGATGTTGCCAAAGCCAGCCTGTTGTGCGGCAAAAATGCCGTCCAGCACGCGCTGCAAGCCCTTTCGCCGGGCGATGCGCTGGAAGGCAGTTTCCGAGAGAGCGTCGAGACTGACGTTCAAGCGGTGCAAGCCCGCGGCGTGTAGAGCGTCGGCCTGCTCGGACAGCAGCAGGCCATTGGAGGTGAGGGCAATATCGCGGATGCCGGGCACGGCGGACAGCATTTTCACCAACTTAGGCAACTGGTGCCGCAAGAGCGGTTCGCCGCCGGTGAGCCGCAGCTTGTCGATTCCCAACTTCGCCATAGCCTGTACAAAACGGGTAATTTCCTCGAACGTGAGCAATTCGGAGCGCGGCAGAAATTGGACATCTTCCATCGGCATGCAATAGAAGCAGCGCAGATTGCAGCGATCGGTCACGCTAATGCGCAAGCTGTTGTGAATTCGGCCGAAGGCATCAAGAAGCATGGATAGTGATCGGTGGTCAGTGGTCGGCGGACGAAGTTGGATGGATCCAGTCGGCAGCGCCGTCGGACCAGTTTTCGCGTTTCCAAATGGGCACTTCGGTTTTAATGGCGTCGATCAGCCAGCGGGCGGCGGCAAAGGCATCGCTGCGGTGCGGCGTGCTAACCGCCACGGCCACGCTGATTTCGCCCGGCCGCAAGTGACCCAGGCGGTGCACGACGCAGCATTCGGTTATCGGCCAGCGGCGGCGAGCTTCGGTTTCCAACTCGGCCAGCTTACGTTGGGCCATTTCCGGATAGCACTCATAATCGAGCGAATCGGTGCGGCGGCTGCCGGTTATCTCGCGGGCCGTGCCCAGAAATAACACTACCGCGCCGGCTGCCGGCGTCTGCACACGGTCCAGCAGGGGGGAGGTATCGATGGCGTTGGGGGTCAGTTCGATCATGGGGAATGTGAATGGGTCGAAAAGTCAAAGAGTCGAAGAGTTGAAAAGTCGAAAGAAAGGTCTCCGACAAAACGAATACCCAAAAAAATGTTGCGCAAAACGGCTGGACAACTTTTGGCTTTGGGAATTCCCACTGTTCAGCTTTTCGACCGGCCTAGTACATTCTACCCGCCACTGACCGGAGGGATACATGCTAAGTTAGCGCCAGCGGGAATGGTGGTGGCCTCGTCGGCGTAGTCGGCGTTCACGGCAAAACGCAATTGCAGGCCAAATTGAGCCAGACGGGGGAGCCGAGCCAGTAGGGCTTTCCGCACATCGGCCACGGTGGCGCCGGAGGGGACGTCGAGTTCGACGGCATCGGCGCCGGCCCATTGCCGGGCCGCGGCAAAAAGCTGAAGGCGGATTTTCATGGGGTCAGGCCAATGCTCGATGAGTATTTGGATTTAACGGCGAGGATCAGGTGACGACCAGTTCCTCGCTGCGCTGCGTCAGGAGTTGAGCGATTTCGGGCATCAGGCCGTACGATAAAGCCAGCAGCTTCAGCGGATGAATGGTGGGCTTGGGCGTGCCTTGCTCCATTTGAATTTTGCAGCAACTGCATTCGGTCACGCCGACTTGCAGGGCCGGATCGCGCAGCCGCGAAATTAAACCCCAACCGGCGCGCAGGCTGGTGCGGTAATTTTCGCGTTGCAAACCCCACAGTCCTGCCATTCCGGAGCAGCCGCGTTCGATGGATTGCAGGCTCATTCCAGGAATCAGCCGCAGCAAATTTTCGCTGGGCGTGCCGATGCCCAGCGCACGGATGTGGCACGGCTGGTGATAACCCACGACGGCGTGCAGCGGCTTGAGATCGAGCTGCAACTTTCCTTGTTGATGCAGGGCCCACAAATACGCGCTGGCATCGCTGGTGTTGGCGGCGACGGCCCGGGCGTCGCCATCGTCGATCAGATTGAGATATTCGTGCGTTAAGCACAACACCGTGGAGGGTTCCGTAGCCACGATGTGGTAGCCTTGCCGGACGGCCTCGGCCAAGAGATGCAAATTGTGGGAGGCCAGGCGGCGGGCCGGCCCCAACGAGCCGAGTGAGAAAAACCCCATGCCGCTGGGTTTTTGAGCGGGATGCACGTAGACGGCCACGCCATTATGTTCCATGACTGCCACGAGAGCGTCGGCCAGTTGCGGATCGTGATAGTTGGCATACGTATCGACGAAGTACAGCACTTTGCGGCCCGTGCGGCGAGTGGGGCGCGTGAGCCGGCGGCGGGCGGCACGGCGGGTGAAACTGCGGCGAGCAAATCGCGGCAACTTTCTTCCCTGGGCAATGCCCAAAGTTTTTTCGAGAACCCAACGAGCCACTCGGTTATTGATGGCCCAGTTGGCCAGCGGATGCAAGGAACATCCGAACTGGCTGAGTATGTCGAACCGCGCCAACAGCCATTGGCTGGGCTGCAGACCGTTGGCATCGACGTACATTGCCTTGGCTTCGATCATCAGTTTGGGAATATCGATGCCGGCGGGGCACTCGATGCGGCATTGGTGACAGTTGACGCACAAATCAGCCACGGCTTTGAATTCTTCGCGATGGGCAATTTGCGGATCGGAACGGCCGTCGAACACGGCACGCAGCAAATTGGCTTTGGCTCGCGGCGAGGCTTCCTCGGAAGGCAGGACCCGAAAAATGGGACACATTCGCACATCGGGAAGCTGCGACCGGCAAGCGCCGCAGCCATTGCAACGTTGCGCTTCGTCCACGACCTGTTCCAAATTCCAGTTGAGATGCAATTCGACGGTGCGGGGCGCTGGCGGCGGCGCGGTGACAGGAATTGGATGTTGGGCGGGGGTGTCGCCCAGCAGGGATGTTTGTTCGCGGGGCGCAAGGGGCGGCGTAGCGCCGTTGCCACTGGGCGTGGTTCCCGCGGGGCGAAGATTGCGCACGATGGACGCCGGTTCGTCAGCCACAATTTTCCCGGGATTAAGAATATTGAGCGGATCGAACGTGGCTTTCAATTGGCGAAACACGTCGTACAGTTCGCCATATTGTTGGCGGACGAACGGCGTGCGGCTGTAGCCGTCGCCATGTTCGCCGCTGACAGTGCCTCCCACGGCAAACACCTCGGCATACAGTTCGGCAGCCAACGCTTCCATTTTTTGCACGTCTGCGGGGTTCGTGAGATCGACAAACGGCCGAATGTGCAACTGGCCGTGACCGGCGTGGCCGTATAGCGAAGCCGTGACTTGCAGCTTTTTAAGCGTGTTTTGCAACCGCACCAGGAAATCGGGAAGTTGATCCGGCGGAACCGCCACATCTTCGACAATGGGAACCGGACGCACGGGGCCTTTCAAGCGGTGCAACGTGGGAACTACGCGGCGGGCAAGCTGCCAATAAAAATCGACATCGGCCGAATCGAATGCTTGCCGGGCGTCGAAGGCCAGTTGCGTTTTGCGGCGGACCCGGTCGACCGTGGCCGTAATCTGTTGACGAATTCGCGTGGCATCGTCGCCGGAATGTTCCACCAACAACACGGCTTCCGCTGCGGGCGGGATTAGCACTTCGTACTCCGGGCTGGTTTCGCGAGCCAGGCTTAAATGACGTCGATCCAACAAATCGCAAGCCGCCGGCGCAAACGGCAAAATTTCCTGAATCGCCAGCGCGGCATTCTCCAGGCGATCGAAAAACAGCATGGCCGCGCCGCGAAAACGGGGCAACGGCTGCGTGGCCAGAGTGGCTGCGGTCACCAGAGCCAACGTGCCCTCCGAACCGCACATTAGCCGGGCGAGATTTAGATGGGTCGCGCTAAGCACGTCCGTCAATTGATAACCGCAGGTGTTGACCAACGATTTTGGTTGATGCGCGGCAATTAACTGCGAATTGCGCTCCAAAAGTTCGGCGACTTTTTGCACGAGCTCCTGGCGGCGCGATGTGGCCGCGGTGGGAGGCGCCGCTTCGGCCACGGCGGTTTGCGCGCCGGCATTGCCGTTTTGGCGCGCTGTAGATTCGCCCGACGGAGCGACCTCGAAGGACAACGATTCTCGGCCCAAATTCATCACCGTGCCGTCGGCCAACACCACTTCCAGGCTGAAAACATGTTGCCTGGCCGAGCCATATTTCGGCCAGTAGCTGCCCGAGGCGTCGACGGCGATGACGCTGCCCATGGTGGTGACGCTGCTGTTGGCGGGATCGGGGCCGAAAAGGCGACCGAAACCGCGCAAATGCTGGTTCAACAGGGCCAGCACCGCGCCGGATTGCACATGAACTGCTTCGGCTTCGGTTCGCACAATGCGGCGCATGTAGCGCGAAAAATCGATAATGATTCCCCGGCCCAGCGCTTCTCCCGCCAGGCCGGTTCCCGCCCCGCGGGCGTGAATGGAAATTTTCTTTTCGGCGGCGTATTTGACCACGGCCGACACGTCGGCAGTGTTGCGCGGACGGACCACGGCCAGCGGCTTCAACTCGTACAAACTGGCGTCGCTGGCGAACAATTGCAGGAACACGTCGTCGCAGCGCACGTCGCCGGCGACAAGCCCGCGCAGGTCGTCTTGAATTCGTTGGCGTTCGGGATCCATGGGCTATGCCCCGGACTGGGTCCAGGACTAAACGTGCGCTTGGGCTGATGTTTTGGCGCCCTGCTCCCTGCGCGGTGCTTCCCGTGTTTCCGCCAGGCGGATTTTCTGCTGGCGGTGGCGTTCGTGGGTTTCCAAATTGAACGATTCGTGTTCATCGACGTCAGTCGCTCCGCGATACATGGCCCCACAGCGATAACACATCAAAGCGTTGGGCACAAACACGTACAACACCACGTCGATCAGCGCCGTCACAAACAAGATGGTAAAAGTCAGGTACAGCATGCTGTATGCCCAGGCCACACAACTGCCCAACAGCCCCACGGTGACAATGGCCACGCCGAGCTGCTGGGGAAAATCTTTGCGGACGAATAAATCGGTGCTAGGGCAAGCCAGGCAGCGATGCACGCCGCCGTGACGGTCGATGGCGCCGGGTGGAATTTGCCAGGTCTGGCCGCACTGCGTGCAAGACAAACTTTGGGCTGGGGTCGAGCCCGTTGCGGACGAGCCCCCGCTGTCAGGAGCGATTTCCGTGCGATTGGCCGCCTCGCACTTAGGGCAGGGAAAGGTGACGTTCATCCATCTATCATAAAGGATAACCACTGCTGCTGGACAGTAGCAGGCTGGTTAATTCGCCCAAAAACGTGGCCAGCACGGCGACATACAAAATGCCTGTGGCGCTTTGCGTGTTTGGGATTTTGAGCGTTTGCCAGGCCATCCACGTGAGCATTGCCGTGCCGAAAATGCCCGCGGTCCAACGCAGCACCAGCAGCCACGATTGCACGGTGGAAAGTTCGCCGCCTTGCAAATGCATCAACAGAAAAGCCATCAGACAAACCGCACCTCTCGCCACGGTGGCCGTCGCCATCAGCTTGAGTAATCTGTTCAGCGGGCTAATTTCCATGGTCGGCGAGTTGAGATACCAATGTCCTAAAAACATCGCCGCGAGAGTCCCACCCAACAGGATCCCAGCTGTGAATACATTGGAGGTCCAAAGACATAACATCCCGAACGGAGGCGAGTTATCGATGACCAGAGCTGTCGCATCGCCAGTGCCCATAGGAACCGTCTGCGAGGTAATTGCGTTGGCCAGAGACAGGGCAAAGATCATCCACAGAATCCGCAGCCCTGTTTTCGGCCTCTCGTATAACCAGCTAGTTGCGCAGGCGTAGCTGAACACTGCAGCGGCCAGCGGCATCCACCAAACAAGCTCCCCATGACTGCTTACTGCTGCAAGTGTGGCGATGACATTTAAGCCCAGCAGAACATAGGCATGATTACGAAAAAATCCGCTGGTGACTTTCTTGGGCGAAGTAATCGCCATGGCGAATGCCAATCCGAGCGACAAGCGAAGGACGAATTGGCTGAGAATAAACATAACAGCAGAAAGCAGAAAGCAGAAAGCAGAAAGCGAACTTGTGTCTGCCTTCTGCTTTCTGCCTTCTGCCTTATATTTACCGCCGTTCGCCGTAAATTAGCGTCATCACTTCCGAGCGGCTGGACAGGTTGGAGCGGAACACACCCTTCATGGCCGAGGTCACGCAGACGCTGCCTGGCTTGCGCACGCCGCGGATGGTCATGCACGTGTGCGTGGCTTCGATCACCACGGCCACGCCTTTGGCATCCAATTCGTCCACCAGCAAATTGGCAATGTCTTCGGTCATGCGCTCCTGCACTTGCGGCCGTTTGGAGACCACTTCGACCACGCGGGCCAGTTTGCTGAGCCCGATGACGCGGCCATTGGGAATGTACGCGATGTGCGCTTGACCCATGAAGGGGAGCATGTGGTGCTCGCAAATGCTGTTGAAGGCGATGTCGCGAATCAGCACCACTTCGTCATACTCCTGCGTGAAGAATTTTTGTAAATGGGCGCGGGGATTTTGGTGCAATCCACTGAACAGCTCGGCATACATGCGGGCCACGCGGGCTGGTGTTTCGCGGAGGCCTTCGCGGTCAGGGTCTTCGCCGACGGCGGCCAGAATTTCGCGCACGGCATGTTCGATGCGCGGCAGATCGACAGTATCTGAAGCGAGCGACGCTGCCGCCGCTTCATCTTCTTCCAAATCCAGCGTGCTGTTGAAAATGTCGGTATGGATCGGATGTGGAGACATGGCAGCTGAATTTGTAATGGGGAATGGGGAGTGTGGAATGCGGAAGATGATCGACGTGCGGTAGGAATCAATTGCTGCTGAACGCCGGCGGAAAGTCCCGATTGCACAGGGGGCTGCCTTTTTTGCCCCCCGTCAAACACTCTAATAGTAGCAGGGCGCGCAGGTCGGGAAGAGGCTGGGCGAGCAATTCGGTCTTGATTTTTTGGTCCAAGTTCGACGTATAAGTCACAATATCGGTTAACATTCCCAGGTTGATTTGATCGGTCAAAAACGGCTCCAATTGCGATTGCGCCACGGGCAACTTGGGCAGGACTTTTCGAAAAGCCGCAACCAAACGGCGTTGCAAGGCGCCGCGGCGTGAAGCGTTTTCCTCAGGATAAACGTCATCCAAGAGCGTCACTTCCGCCTCGCGAAACAATTTTGTCGGTGGTAGCTCGCGGACAATTTTAATGCGCCGCAGGCCCCACACCAGCACATTATATGTCCCCTGCTCGGTCACGTGATGCGTGGCCACGCGGCACAAACAGGCCACCGGGTGCACCGGCGGACGGCCTTCGTAATCGGTCTCCCAGCCCGGGGACAATAAACAGAGGGCGAACAACCTGTCGCCAGCCAGCGCTTCTTCCAGCATGGCCCGATAGCGGGGCTCGAAAATGTGCAGCGGCTGCATGACGTGCGGAAACATCACCAAATTTGGCAGCGGAAACAGCCTCGCGGTGCCGCTGAATGTATCTGCCGAAAATGAGAATTCATCGGATGGCATAAATGCTCAATTGAACCGCGGAGACGCAGAGACGCGGAGCAGAAAATATCTAATTTCGAATAACCAATATCTAATGAATGACCAATGATCGCACGAAGTGGCGGAGCTAAATCTCAATGACCAACGCCGGTGGTTTTCCTTGGTGATTGGTGCTTGGGCACTCGTCATTCGACATTCCTCTCCGCGCCTCTGTGTCTCTGCGGTGAATTTTATCCCGCCGGCGGGTCGAGGTGTATTTCCGGAATCAGTTCCGGATCGAGCTCGATGACGGGAAACTCGTCCGCGTTGCACAGGGCCACTTCGGCAAAGCAGCGATCGAATTCACCCAGGAATTTTTCCAAATCCAGGCCGATGTGTCTGGGACAATACGGATTCAAATAACCACAAGTGCTATGATACAGTTTTTTGGCGCCCCGGATGTTGCCGTTGCCGAAATGAAACAACGCGACGGCGGCCTGAATGAGCCCCTGGTAAAATTTGCGCGACGGACCACGATAATCGGTCCACAATTCCTCCCACGATTCGTGACTCTCGAAGAAATCGCACTGATTGAAGTATTCGATCCCCTCCAAGTATAATGGATGATAGTTGCTTTCGTCGTCGGCTGGATGTTCGGCCATGAGGGCAACCGCTCAAGTTGGCGCATGCACAGCGTGCTCGTCTGATAACATCATACGCATTTGTTGAGTTTTCAACAGAGGCGGGAACAGCCTGATGGCATCCACCCAGTCACCGGTGGCCGAATCGCTGCGGCAAGCTTTGTTTGCCAATCGTCCGTTGATGCCGGCAAAAGACCGGGCCGCTTTGGTGACCTTGTACGCGCGATGGTCGTGGAACGACATGGCGCAATTGACGGCTGGGGCCGTGCAGGAGCTTTCCGCGCTGCGTGGCCAACGGGTGGCCGTGGTGCATCGTGGTGACGGTCCTACTTGGGCCGCACTGGCGGCGCTCGATGAATTACGGGCCGACGTATTTTTGTTGAATCCCATGCTGAGCCGCGCTGCGCAGCGTCAATTGGCCGACGAATTCAGTTTGGCGGCGATTGTTTCCACAGCGAATGCCGTCAACGGCGAACGACAGGTTCATGAAATTCAGCCGTTCGAAAACGCCGCCGCCGGTAGCGGGCAAAGCACCGTCACCATTCTCACCTCGGGCACTTCTGGGCGACCCAAAGCCGTGCGGCATCATTGGGGCAGCCTGTGCCGGCCTGTGCGATTGACGGCGGCCCAGCAACCGCCCGTTTGGCTACAAACGTATTTGCCCAATTTGTACGCCGGCGTGCAGGTGTCGTTGCAATGCCTGCTGAATGGCGGAATGCTGGTGTGTCCCGATCCAGCTGCCGATGTTGACCAGATCATCGAAATGATGCTCCAAGAGCGCGTGGCATTTGCATCGGCTACGCCATCCTATTGGCGGCGGTTGCTGCTGTTTGGCAATGCGCAAAAGCTGCGCTCCGTGCCGCTGAAGCAGATCACACTGGGGGGCGAGGTGGTCGATCAGCAGGTTTTGGATTTGTTGAAAGCCACATTCCCGCAGGCCCGAATCGCGCACATTTACGCCACCTCGGAATTGGGGCGGTGTTTTTCTGTGACGGACGGCCAAGCAGGATTTCCGGCCCGTTGGATTGGATCGGTGACAACCGACGGCGTGGAATTGAAGATCGAAGAGGACGAACTCCTGGCCCGTTCGCCCAATGTCATGCTAGGTTATGATAGGTTAAGCGTTCCGTCTGATATAAACGCCGGCAGCGCGCCAGCGAACGCGTGGATTGCCACCGGCGATCTCGTGCGGCGAATTGGCGACCGCTGCGTGTTTGTCGGCCGAAGCAGCGACATGATCAACGTGGGCGGGAACAAGGTTTACCCGCAAGAAGTAGAACCCGTGTTGCGGGCCGTTCCCGGCGTGGCTGACGTGCGAGTGTACGCAGCGCAATCATCGCTGGTAGGGCAATTGGTGGCGGCGCAAGTGGTGGCGGCACGTGCGGAGGAAGCCGATGCGGTGAAAGACAGAGTTATAGAAACGGCGGCGCGAACTTTGGCCCCGCATCAACGGCCGCGATTGATTGACATGGTGGCACGAATTGAACTTTCCGACGCAGGCAAAATGGTGCGGCGATAACGTACGATACTGGCAATAAGCCAATAGCGGAGATGACTGCGTGGATTCCGGCGAAGGTAAAAATCGACACATTATTGTCAGCGGCGGCAGTCGCGGGCTGGGGCAAGCGTTGGTGGATGAACTGCTGCGGGCCGGTTACCGCGTGAGCACGTTCAGCCGGAAACCATCGCCGTTCACCGATTCGCAGGCCAAAAATTCGAACTTTTTTTTTGCCACGGCAGACGTAGCGGAGCGGGCGGCTTTGCCGACATTTGTGGAGACGGCGGAAAATCGCTTCGGCATTCCCTACGGACTTGTGAATTGCGCTGGCATGGCCGTGGAAGGCGTGTTGGCGATGACGCCGGAGGAGGAAATTGAGCGGGTGATGCAAATCAATTTGATCGGCGCGTTGACGTTGACTCGCTGCGTGGTTCGCCGCATGCTGCTCGGCAGCGGCGGCGGGTCGATCGTCAACATTTCGTCGATTATCGGCTTGCGCGGCTACAGTGGGTTGTCGGCCTATGCCGCCACGAAGGGCGGCTTGGACGCCATGACCCGCTCCTTGGCCCGGGAACTGGGCGAGCGGCAAATCCGCGTGAATTCGGTCGCACCTGGATATGTGGAAACGGAAATGACGCACGGCCTGAGCCGGGAACAGCTCGATCAAATCAAACGCCGCACGCCGCTGGGCAGGCTGGCCCAGCCGGCCGATGTTGCCAGCGTGGTGCGATTTTTGCTCTCCGACCAGGCGCAGTTTGTTACCGGCCAAACGCTGGTCGTGGACGGCGGCATTACCGTGTGACGGGCGCCTGTTCTAATGAGCCCACCGCCGGGCAAGCCCGGCGGCTAAATTGTCGACGATGATATTACCGCCGCGATTGGGTTTGCATCAAAAGCCTGAGAATGTACATGAACAGCAAGGCGACAGAGGCAAACAGCGCCAGTGCGGCGGCCACGTGCTGCCCAATGCGGTAATGATACAGCACGTTCGACGTGTCGTACAAAATGTATCCACAAGCCAGCACGATCACGCCTACCGTAAACAGTGTGCCCAGATTGAATCCAAATAACCACGAGCACACAATCAATCCCATGAGGGCAAAGCCGGCAATCGTCAGGCCGGTGCTCAAGAACGAGAAATCATGCCCGGTTACAAAGACAGCCACCGTCAAACCGGCGAACATCAATAAAGTAATGGTGCCCGCGGTGGGAATGATATTTTGATTATTAGCGAGGTGCGCGGCATAGTACAGAATCGGGATGAAAATCAACGATTGAACGACGACGTAAAGAGCAAGTCCCGCGTATTGCATGCCGACCGATGTCGAACCGTTCGCCCAGGAACGTGCGACCGTAGAGGCCAAAATGAACAGCCCGAAGGCCACGATCAAGCCAAAGTTGCCAGCGCCCATCAACCGCTGCATGGCATCGCCAGCAAACGACGTGTTCAGGTAAATCGCTTCCAGGCCACAAAACGCTACCACCGCGCCGAGCAAATGCAGGTACGTTTTCTTGATGAAATCGGCACGTTCGTTCGGTTCGGCCCGGGCGGCAATGTCGCCCCACATCGATGGCTGTGATAATTGATTCGGATTTTCAGCGAAGCTCATAGCGGGTTCCCTTTGATTGGTAAAGGAGTGGTCGGGTTTTTTAGTGAGTAATGGGCCCTAAGCGGGCAGTCGGAAACGACAGTCGCCCGATGGGGTTGAACCCTCATAAACCTATCCCTCAGGCGGTGTAGCGTCAAGCTAGAATGCGGTCCAAGTGGGGCGGCGGCTTGACACTTTTCGTTACCAGCCGCACAATCGCCAGAGCGGTTCAATGGGTCGAAAAGTCCAAGAGTCAAAATGGTAGAGAATCTCTTTGACTTTTTTGACTCTTCGACTTTTTGACCCAGGCGCGAAACGTGTGTCGCGCTGCTGATCTTTAGCGCAGGAAAGCTCCCAGGATGGCAGTAGCCAGCGCGCTAGAACCGAAACGCCGAGCCGCAAAAGTCGCCAAGCTGTTGGCGGCCGAGTATCTCGATGCCCGCTGCGCATTGCATTTTTCCAGTCCGTTGGAATTGTTGATTGCCACGATACTTTCGGCGCAGTGCACCGACGTGCGGGTGAACCTGGTCACGCCGGGGCTGTTCAAAAAGTATTCCAAGGCGGCGGCGTTTGCGGCGGCCAATCGCAGCGATTTGGAAAGGGCCATCCAAAGCACCGGTTTTTTTCGCAATAAGGCTAAAAGCATTCAGGAGTGCTGCCGAAAACTGGTGGAAGAGCACAGGGGGCAAGTGCCGCAATCGCTGGAGGAATTAGTGAAGCTGCCCGGCGTCGGACGCAAAACGGCCAACGTGGTGCTGGGGACCGCCTTTGGCATTGCTTCGGGCGTCGTGGTCGATACGCACGTCAGCCGAATTGCCCATCGGCTTGGTTTGACGAAACAGACCGACGCGGTGAAAATTGAGCGCGATTTAATGGCCCAGTTGCCCCAGCGCCAGTGGATTAACTTCAGTCACCGGCTGATTCATCACGGCCGCCGGATTTGCACGGCGCGCAAGCCCCGCTGCGAGGATTGCGTATTGAACGTGGTTTGTCCGAAAATTGGCGTGAAGGAAAAAACCGGCGCCGGCCATAAAGTTTTACCCCAAAAACGCCGCCGCGACTAACTAAATCCGACAACATACGCCACTCACCACTCACTTCCTCACCACTTACCGGCGCCTTGGAATGATTCTCACGGGCAACGAAATTCGCAAGCAGCTGGGCGGGAACATCGTCATCGATCCGTTCGATGCGCGAAATCTCAATCCCAACAGCTATAACCTGACGTTGCACCACGAGCTGATGACTTACGAAGAGGTGGTGCTCGACATGCGGAAAGCCAACCGGGTGCGGCGCGTTGAAATTCCGGACGAGGGGCTGATCCTTAGTCCCAACCAATTGTACTTGGGCCGCACGGTGGAGCGGACCGAAACGCAC
>DATJYL010000151.1 GCA_035499655.1 Pirellulales bacterium | reverse complement strand
CCGGGCCACCGGCGGCAAACGGCGCGAAATCCGCGAGCTGTGCGATATTTTTCGCGGCCGAATCGTGGACGTCGCCAAAGATCAAGTGATCGTCGAGATTTCAGGACAGGAAAAAAAAATCGAAGCGTTCATCGAAATGATGCGTCCGTTTGGCATTCTGGAACTGGCGCGCACCGGGCGAATTGCCATGGTGCGCGGCATTTGCCGGCCCGATTTGGCTGCCGCCGCGCCCGGCACGGATGGCATTCGAATGCCGGACACCGACGATGCAAGTTCCTTAGCATAAATGGCACGAATACTGGAACCGCTCCCTTAGTGAATTGCGGCTAATTGCAATCAACTGATCCCTGACCATAGTCAACCGACCACTGAGCAAAAATGCCCGCCAAAATTTATTACGACAACGACGCTGATCTTTCCGTTCTCAAAGGCAAGACCATCGCCATCTTGGGCTACGGCTCGCAAGGACACGCCCAAGCCCAAAATTTGCGCGATAGCGGCTGCAATGTGATTGTCGGTCAGCGGCCGGGCAGCAAAAACTGCGAACTAGCCGTCAGCCACAAGTTCAAACCGGTCAGCGCCGCGGAAGCCGCCAAGCAGGCCGACATCATCAATATTCTCCTGCCGGACGAAGTGCAGGGCGATGTCTACCGTAACGATGTTCGCCCGAATTTGCAGGAAGGCAACGTGCTGATGTGCTCGCACGGGTTCAACATTCACTTCGGTCAAGTCGAGCCGCCGCCGGGTGTCGATGCCTTGCTGGTGGCGCCCAAAGGCCCTGGCCATTTGGTACGCAGCGAATTTGAAAAAGGGGGCGGCGTGCCATGTCTCATTGCATTCAGTCCGGGTGCGAGCGAAACCACAAAAAAAATCGGCCTTGCTTATGCCAAGGGCATCGGCGGTACGCGCGCCGGCGTAATCGAAACCACGTTCGCCGAGGAGACGGAAACTGATTTATTTGGCGAGCAAACGGTCCTGTGCGGCGGCGTTAGCGCGCTGGTAAAAGCAGGCTTCGAAACCCTCGTCGAGGCAGGCTATCAGCCCGAAATGGCCTACTTCGAGTGCATGCACGAGTTGAAGCTGATTGTCGATTTATTTTATCAAGGCGGCCTCAACTACATGCGCTACAGTGTTTCCAACACGGCCGAATTCGGCGACTATACCCGCGGCCCGCGCATTGTCACGGAACAAACCAAGGCCGAAATGAAAAAAATTCTCCACGAAATCAAATCGGGCCAGTTCGCTCGCGAATGGATTTTGGAAAACAAGGCCAATGCCCCGGCGTTCAAAGCCATGCGCAAAGCCGACCGAGAGCATCCGCTGGAAGTGGTTGGTCGCCGCCTGCGAAAACTGATGCCCTGGATTAACGCCAAAGAAGTGTAATGTTCACGGAGGCTGCCTTGGAGACGGTGCCGACTTATCCCATTTCGCAGGCCGAAGCACAGTCGCGCCGACTGTTCGCTCAACTTCAGCCCAGCGACCGCGTGGAAGCCACCCATGAAGTCAAAGTGGGCTTACAACGCTGGACGGCTAAAACCGTAGGCACTGTGGTTCGTTGCGAACGCCGCCAGCACGGCTTGCACTTTTGTCGGCATTCGGATGACAAAGTGTACAGCGACGTAATTATTCTTAAGCGCGACGATGGTGAGCTCACGACCATTACGATGGACGAGTATACAGTCTTGCGACGGATTTAATCTGCCCCGTTTCCAGCGTATGATTCCGTGGGCCTCAACTGCATTGCCGACGGCCGACCATTCCCTCGATTGATCAAGTCATGTCCAGTGCCGCCGATAATACGTCTCAACCCCGTGCGGAAAGCACTCCGCTGTTTACCCGTCACGAGCGGACATTCGAAAATTTCCGCTTCGTGTATCCCGTGCTGAGCCGTCGGGCTCACGGGCTGTCGCTGGGCGTGAATTTGAATCCCGACAAGGTATGCAATTTCGATTGCATTTACTGCCAGGTCGACCGGACTACGGCGGCCGAGAACACGTTTGTGGAAACCAGGCAATTGCTCGACGAACTCGACATGGGTCTGCGTTTAATCCTATCGGGTGACATTTATCAAACGGAAAAATTTCGCCACACTCCACCGGCGCTACGTCGTCTGAACGACATTGCTTTTTCCGGCGATGGCGAGCCGACCACCTATCGCAACTTCGACGAATTGATGGCTGAGTGTGCCGAGATGAAGCGGCAACATCGGCTTGCCGACGTGAAAATGGTGCTGATCACCAACGCCAGCATGTTCCACCGCGAGCATGTTCAGCGGGGGCTGGCGATTTTGGACGAGAACAACGGCGAAATTTGGGCCAAGCTGGAAGCCGGCACAGAAGAGTATTTCAAACTTGTCGATCGCACGACGATTCCGTTTCAGCAAATTCTAGATAACATTGCCGCAGCGGCCCAAGTGCGCCCGCTGGTGATTCAAGCCCTGTTCATGAACGTGAGTGGACAACCACCGCCACCGGCCGAGCAGGAAGCGTTTTGCGATAGGTTGAACGAAATCACCGCCGGCGGCGGAAAAATCAAGCTGGTGCAAATCTACACGGTGGCTCGTCGCCCCGCGGAGAGCTTTGTAACACCACTCGCCGATGCAGAAGTTGATGCACTGGCAGATTTGGTGCGCCGAAATACTGGACTTGAAACGGTGGCCTTCTACGGCAGTACAGATTATTGATTTTGGCAGTCAGATGACGCTGTTTATATTGTGCGTATGGCATAACGATTTTGCCAATTGTTATTCGTGTTCAATCGGGTAGCCCGGCGGACCTATTCCCCAGTCGCCGGTTCGGTAATTGAATCGACCATTGTCGTCCACGCCGTTCCACCATACCGAGTAAATGACCAAGCCTTGATCGGTTTTCTTCAGCCGCAGGGGCTTTTGCGATATAGGGTCGGTAGTCGCTTCGCGTGGCAAGGAAAGCAGTTCGATGTCGTCGACCTCTTTCCCGTCTTGTTGCTGGATTGCTTCCATTGCATTGAGTACGCGCAAGCAGCGGCTGATCAGCAGATTTCGAGTGTCAGATTCAAACACGGCCAACTCGCTTGTTACCAAAGGGTTATTTCCTTCTAGCGCAGCAATTTGTGGGGTAGGCATTGCACGTCTCCTTTGCGGATTCCAGCTCCAATGAAACTCTGCGGGTGGCAGCGCGGCTGCAGACAATGCAACATCAAAAATACTCATTACGTTTAACTGCCAGTTCGTGATCGGCCAATGCAGAAAGGCCGGAATCTTCCCGGATTGCTCCTCCAACTCCAACTCCGAAATGGCAAATGCCCGGTCGCTGCGCAGAGCGTGCTGTAAAGGCGTCCGGCTTTCTTGCTCTGCCAAGGCTGCGTCCAGATTGCGCCGTACTTCCGGCGAAATCGGGCCAGCCCGCAAGGCTGCGTTGATTACTTCATAGGCATAATCTCGCATGGCCATCGAGAGCAGGTATTGCATGATCGTCGGTTCATGACTGCAGAGTGTCGCCAGATGCAACATTTGAATTCCCAATTCAGTCGCTTCATCCACCTTACCGGCGGCAATCTTGGCTGCCGCATGCCAGTACAGAAAATTAAAAGCGCCGCGAATTGTGCCGACATTTTGGTTTGACATCAGAGATTCGAGAAACTTCGTCGCCGGGAGTTGAAAATTCAATAGCGATGCATATTCCCGACACCGCGCTGCTTTGGCAAGAACCGGCAGAATGGCGGCATGCTTGTCCAGAATCTTATTCATCGCCGTTACCTGTTCCGCGTTAGGGAAACCCCTGTTATACCGCGCTTGATCGTATTCTTGGCCAGCCGGTGTACGTTCAAACTTGTCGTAATCTTTCCAGTATGCCGCTAGTTCGTCTGCTGTTTGCTGGATGTAAGTCGCCGCATTGTCAGCCGGTGGAATCGGCTTGGGCGACAAATCGGAAATCGACGTTGGCTCGCCGGCAGCGCGCAAGTCGGTAATCATCTGATTCCAGCGATGTTGCGCACGCCAAGCCAGCACGCCATTTACTAGGAGCGCCAGGCCAATCAGCAGCCCGAGGCCGATGGCAATTCGCTTGAAGGCGCGCTTGGAGCAAATTTTCATGACGACCCTTCCTTGCGGCCAAGAAATCCGCCTTTGACCCGCCGCTGAACTTCTTGTTCCAGCGCCGCTGCTTGTTGAGGGTTGAGTGGCGCGCCGGTTAAAGCCGTCAACTGTCGGGCTAGCTGGCTGCCGGTTTCCGCATCCGTAACATTGCCGATGGCGACTGCGACTTCGACGATGGTGCGTGGATCGGTTGTAGAAGCAATTTCTGCATGGTCTGACGGTGTTTCGCGGTCGTGCCAACTCACGGTCCAATTCAAACCAATCCCCAGCGCCAAAATC
>DATJYL010000150.1 GCA_035499655.1 Pirellulales bacterium | reverse complement strand
GCAGCATGCCGCCACGCTCGGCTACAGGCCATAAAATGTTGAAAGTGCCCGATTCGTCTTCGTCGCGCTCGACCGTCAATTCGCCGCTGGTGCCGGCGGTTACGCGGCAAATAAAGGGCAAGCGATCTCGTCCGCAAATATGGGCTGTTTGAATAGCCTGCGGCGACACGCGATTGGGCTGCGGAACCAGGAATCGTATCTGGCCCATGGCGTGTATCGCAAATGAGAAGAATCAGAAGAGGGGGCGAAATAAAGTCAAAGGCGAATCAGCGGCGAAAGGAGATTCTCGCCGCGAACGTCGGCCGCGAACTTCTCCAATGTAACATCCACAATGCCGCGACATCAACCGAGTCCTACCCGGCCGCCGGGCAGATTGGTATATTCAGGCGTCAGCAACGAGTTTCGAACACAACACGCCGCTGCCAGCGATCGGTCAGCCACTCCAACGTTTTCGCCTTGCCATCGTTGACAGATCGCCGTTCCGCGAATCGTTCACCCCTGTTGTACATGATTTCTTAATTCACAACATCTCATGCCTACGACCTTCTCCCCGCCGCTGTTGGAAACGAACATCCCCGGCTGGCCCGTCCGCCGCGGCAAAGTGCGCGATTGCTACGATTTGGGCGACCGCCTGCTGCTGGTCAGCACTGACCGCATCAGTGCGTTCGATTGGGTTTTGCCTACCGGCATTCCCGACAAGGGGCGCGTGCTGACGCAAATTAGCGCCTTCTGGTTTGGACAACTGGGGGAAACGCATCATCTGCTTTCCATGAATGTCGACGATTTCGGCCTTCCGGCCGGCGTTGATCCCGAGCCGCTGGCCGGCCGCAGTATGCTCTGCCGCAAAACCGATGTGGTTCCCATCGAGTGCGTGGTCCGGGGCTACCTGTCCGGCTCCGGCTGGAAAGAATATCAAAAAACCAGCTCGGTGTGCGGCATTCGCTTGCCCGGCGGCCTGAAGGAAAGCGACCAACTTCCCGAGCCGATTTTTACGCCGGCCACCAAAGAAGAAACGGGGCACGACATCAACATTTCGTTTGAGCAAATGGTGGAAATCGTCGGGCGAGAAACCGCCGACGAACTGCGCCACCGCAGTGTTTCCATTTATCGCCGTGGTGCGGAACTGGCACGCCGGCGCGGCATCATCATTGCCGACACCAAGTTCGAATGGGGCCGTGTCGGCGGTGAAACTATTCTCATTGACGAAGTCCTGACGCCCGACAGTTCCCGCTTTTGGCCCGCCGATCAATATCATCCCGGCCAGGGGCAGGCCTCGTTCGACAAGCAATTTGTCCGCGATTGGCTGGAAACCACCGCCTGGGACAAAAACAGCCCGCCGCCGCCGCTGCCCGATGATGTTGTCGCCCGCACGCGCGAAAAATACATCGAGGCTTACGAGCAACTGACCGGCCAGAAATTCGCGTGGGCATAAGTGCAAGCGTCCTAGCATCGCAGAAATCTGCCTACCTTCGTCTTCGGCATCCAAGTACAATTGAGAGGTTCGGCGCTGGTGCTGCGCGCCGTTGCTTCCCAATCGAAATTCCCAACCCCTTCCCAGGCCACATGTTGCGTTACCTCACCGCCGGTGAATCGCACGGCAAAGCCATTGTGGCTTTGATCGATGGCTTTCCCGCCGGTCTGACCATCGACACCGCTCCCATCGACGTGGAGCTGCGCCGTCGTCAGGGTGGTTACGGCCGTGGCGGGCGGCAGCGCATCGAAACCGACACCGTCGAAATCCTGACCGGCATTTGGCAAAACGTCACGCTCGGCAGCCCCATCGCGCTTGAGGTCGTCAACAAAGATTACAAACTCGAACGGCTGGAAGATTTGGACCGCCCGCGCCCCGGCCACGCCGACCTGACCGGCGCCATCAAATACCTCGGCTCCATCCGCAGCGTGTTGGAACGGGCCAGCGCCCGTGAAACCACCGTGCGTGTGGCGGCCGGGGCATTGGCCAGGCAACTGCTGGCGCAATTCGACATTGAAGTGCTCGGCTACGTGGTCGAACTGGGCGGCATGAAAATCGAACCGCAACCCGGCGACATCACAAAGCATAAGCAGCTGCGCGATCAAAGCGAAATTTACTCGCTCAATCCGCAGCAGGACGCACAGTTCAAGCAACTGATCGACGCCGCCGGCAAAGATGGCGACACGCTGGGCGGCATTCTCGAAGTCCGCGTGGAAGGCCTGCCGTTTGGCCTGGGGAGCCACACGCAGTGGGATCGCAAGCTCGACGGCCGCTTGGCCCAGGCTGTGATGTCCATTCAGGCCATCAAAGGCGTGGAAATTGGCCTGGGGTTCGAAGCCGCCCGTCGCCGCGGCTCCAAAGTCCACGATCCCATTCAATTCGACGAATCGCAGCGCAACACCCCCAACCTCGGCTTTGTGCGCCCCACGAACAACGCCGGCGGACTGGAAGCCGGCATGACCAACGGCCAGCCGCTGATTGTGCGGGCCGCCAAAAAACCCATCAGCACACTCCGCAAGCCGTTGGAATCGGTGAATTTGAAAACGCACCAGCCCGAAAGCGCCGCCTACGAACGCAGCGACGTATGCGCCGTGGCCGCCGCCAGCGTGATTGTGGAAAACGTGGTGGCGTTCGAGGTGGCCGCGGCCCTGATCGATAAATTCGGCGGCGACAGCCTGAAAGAAATGAAATCCCGTTACGATTTGTTTTTGAATCTGGCCCGAGAACGGTAGCAAACAAAGCAACTAACGACTAGCCATTAGCCAAAGAGGCGAAAACCGCAATCTGAATTCTTGCTAATCGCTAATTGCTAATCGCTAATCGCTTCCCCTGGAGACACGGATGTTTCCCTTGCACGAGCGCACCCGACGTTTCATTTGCCGCACGCTGTTCTTGCTGTGCGGTGTGTTGCCCACGGCCACGGTGCTGGCCTGGTGCATTCGCGTGAATAGCGCGGCCCAAGCCACGGCGGTTCGGGCTCAGCTCGAATCGGCGCTGGGTCTGAAGGTTCAGCTCAGCGCTGTCGCCTTTCCGCGGCCCGGCTGCACCTTGCTGCACGGCGTGGAACTGCTAGATCCGGACAGCGGCGAAACCATCGCCGCCGCGCGCTTAGTGGAGCTCAACGAAAACGCTTCCGGGATTATCCTGGCAACGCTCTCGCAGCCCGAATTGCAATTGTCGCATGCCGCGGCGCTGAAAGCCCTCGTCGACCGCCGCCTGCATGGCTGGGCGTCCGACATTCGTCTCGTTGGCAGCGAGCTCACGCTGCATTGGCCCGGCGGCGATCAAACCCTGGTCGATTGCGGCGCATTCTTCGAAAACTCCAGCGATGCCCAGCGCACGTCGTTCGTGTTTCGTCTGCCGAACACGCCCGATGCCGATGCATCGCGCCAAATCGTGCAATTCCAGCGCCACAGCGTCACCGCCGCTCCCGACGCGCGCGCAGCGGCCGGCGTCAATGACGGCGGCAACAATTGTGACATCGTGATTCAATCGCTCCCCTACCCGGTGGTTTGTGCCACTCTTGGGCTGGAAAATCACTTGGGGTCGGATTGCCTATGCAGCGCGAAAATTCGGGCGTGCGAAACGCCCGACGGTTGGCAAGCGGAAGTAACCGCCGGCGGGCTACAGAACATCGATTTGCACCGGCTCGTTAGCGAGCAGTTTCCGCATCAAATGAGCGGCGTTGCCGAAGCGACCATCAACCACGCGCTGTTCCATGCCGGCCGATTGGAAGAAGCCACGGGCAGCATTCACGCCGGGCCAGGCGTGGTCAGCGGTTCATTGTTGCGATCGGCGGCCGAATTCCTTCGCATGCGCGCCGGCGGTACGATTCGGGACGATGAGCTGTTGCCCTATGCCGAATGTTCGGCCGCGTTCGTTTTGGACACCAAGGGTCTGGCGATTCACGGCCATTGCCAGCAAAGCGAGCCCGGCGCCGTGATCCGTGCCGGCAATGCGATGTTGCTTGCCGAATCCGGTGGCGCCCCTGTGCCTGTCGTGGCGCTGATCAAAATGCTGGTGCCCGACAGCCGCGTGCAAGTGCCCGCCACGCGCCAAACCGATTGGCTCCAGCGGATGTTGCCGGTGCCCGACGTTGTGCCCGGCGACCCGCAATCGCCGCCGCAAGCCCGCCTCCGCGGTGGACGAGATTTACACTGAGAAAATAACCAATGACCATCCCGGCGCGCCGGGACCAATGACCAATGTTTTGCTGCCGCCTGATTGGTCATTCGTGCTTGGTCATTGGTCATTCACCATCTTTGGTCATTCTCACGCCGCGGCCTGTGGTCTGTTGCTGCGCCAATAGCGCTGCGGCAATAATCCAATCGCAATCATCAGTAGTTGGCTGGCGCAAACGATCGCCAGGGCCAGCAGCACTCCTTCAGTAAAGCCGTACGAGTGCAGTCCCACGCCCAGTTGGTTCACGCCGAAGTACGACCAACTGACCACAATGTTCCCGCCGATGGTCAACAGCGCCAATCCGCGATCTTTCACCAAGCCATCCCACCGGGCATGCAGCACCAGCGCGTTCCATAGCACGATGATGAGCGCGCCGTTTTCCTTCGGGTCCCAGCCCCAAAAACGGCCCCAGGAATCGTCGGCCCATAGCCCGCCCAGCACCGTGCCGACAAAGCTGAAGAAAATTGCAAAGCACACTGTGCCATAAATCATGCGGGCCAAATCTTTGCCGTCGCTCGTGCTTAACGAACGGGTAAACAAGCCGCGGACCACGTAAATTAATCCCAGCAATCCGGCGACATAGGTGGCGGCGTAGCCCAGGTTCACCACCGTCACGTGCGTAGCCAGCCAGAATTGGGTATCGAGGACGGCCTGCATCACGCTGATGGTGTCGCCGCCAGTGGAGGGTTCCAATAGAAGTGTTAGCCGGTCGGCCAACAGCAGCGAGACGAATCCGGCCAACGACGCCACCACGTTGCCAAATCCCAAATGATAAACCGATTCCAGAATCAAACCCGAAAGCACCGCCCCCCAGCCGATAAAGATGGCGGTCGAATACAAATTGATGACTGGCGGCCGGCCCGAAATGTAAATCCGGGCCCCCAGCGCAAACGTGTGCACCAAAAACGTAACGGCAATCAGCCAAAACGCGGTCCGGTTCAGCGTCCGGCTCCAGCCAAGCCACGACAGCGCCACGAAGCAAAACGCCACGAAGTACAGCCATTGGCAATCGAAAAACGGACTCCAATGATTGAACCACGCCTCGAACCCAGGCACGGCATGCTCCATTTGCACCGGAGGCTTTTCCGCCAGTGACATCGAGTAATCGACCACCGCCCGATTGAACGCGCCGGCATCGCCCTGGGCATAAGCGTCATAGATATTTTGCAGCGACGTGGCCGCCGGGTTAGTCGGCTGCTGCCGCAAGTCGGCGAAATAATTCCGCAGCCAGGCCATGGTGTACGGTTCCCACGTGGCGGCGGCCGCCTCGACCGGCTGCGCGGCTGCGTGCAAATCGCGCGATTGCAGCGTGGGAACCGCCAGCGGTGGATGCACTTCGGCATGCGGTTTCATAATCGCCTGCATCAGTTGCGCTAAACCCACAAGGCGATTTTTAATTTGCGCCGTCGTCTTTTCCGCCGCCTCTGGATCGGCCTTCGCCTCTTCGTCCGTAGGCAGCGGCGGCACCGGCCGGTTCCAGAACGAGCCCTGTAACACGTAATACAAATCCATCCGGCTTTGCAGTTCCGAAAGTTTTTTTTCCAGCACCGAAAACGTTCCCGACGTGCGATCGCCCAACGCATCGAACGCTTTTTCCATTTCCTTCGGGTCTTTATTGATTTCGTTCCACGAATAGCGGTAGTACTCGCGCCGCGGCAAACCGAGCATGTTCAGCAAATCAAGATTATCCACGCGGAACACGTGCAGCCGGTCGGCCACTTCCGGCCGCGCCGCCACTTCCAAGAGCCACTTCACCGCCGGCTGGTACTCCCGCTTGATGTCCACTTCCCGCGCCGGCTGGTCGCCGGTGCTAATCATGGCTTTGACCGTGGGCCGACCGTTGTCTTCCAGCCGCTCCGTGGCGGTTTTCAAAGTCAGCTCACCGTCGGCAACATGATCCAGCGACACAATGCGATCTTTCGGAACAATGCCCGCCAGCTCGGCCGCGCTGCCTGGTATGACCGATACCACCTCCAGCCCACTTTTTTCGTCTTGGTCGGCCTTCAATTCGATGCCCGATTGATCGAGATACGCTTCCCGCGAGCAGAGCAACCGCAGCGTGTTGCGGGCCAGTGAATCCATCGGCTGCACGCGCCCGCCGGACATGACGGGCAATTTGCCGAAGTTGTATAAATCGAACTCCTTGGGACCTACGTTTGGCACGTAAGCCGCATAGGCCAAAGCGGCGACCGCTAAAGCCGCCACGGCCACCGGCAGCGCGATCGACGGTTTGCCCGCAGTCTGTCGGGCGGCGGCTCGCAACAGCGCGGCCTGGCCTTCTTCCCGCCGGCGCAAAAACCGCACCAGCGTCAGGCTGAAATGCGCCAACAAGCCCGTGGCCACAATCATGCAGGCGATGTACGGAATCATCCAACCGAAGTTCGTGACCACTTGCAGCGTGGTGGCTTTGACGCCGGTGCCGCTGCGCACACCGTCGTCAAATTCGCTTTGATAGAACGTTTCGCCGCCGTAGCGCAGCGGCTCGTTCATGCGAATATCGACCCGCCGATCGACATTTCGCGCCGGATCGACCAATTGCAAGTCCGACGAATAATTCCGCGGAATGCTGGTGCCCAAATACATGTCGCCCCGCACTTCGTGCAAGTGCATGGCGTACGGCTTGTAATCGCGCTGGAAGCGCAGCGCGATTTCGTACTCTTTGTCACCGACCGCCGCTTTTTGCTCCGGCGGATAGCCCACGCCCACCAAGTACGTGCCCAGCGGTTTGCCGGAACCTTTTTCGGTCAGCCGCAAATAGGCCGCCGCTTCGTTCAAGCGATCGCCGCTGTCGGCGCCGGTCACGGTATGCTGGGGTTCGATCATGAGGATTTTGCCAATGCCCGCGTCGGCAATCGGCTTATCTTCCGGCGTGGCTTCACGCAGCAAGGAATTCTCGTAGTAATCGAGCACTTCCACGTCAAAGGGAAGCTGCGTATCGGAAATGGCCTTTTTGGCCGTCAGGCTGTCGCGCAACGCTTGTTCCGGAATCACCGTGACGTCATCTTCGGTCGTGCTCGATTTTTTATCGATCACCGCCAGTTCCACGGTGCGGACGTCGCTGGCGTAATTGGCCGTTTGACCTTCGGTAATCCGCATTTGCTCTTCTTTGTGCAGGCAATACACGACGAGTTGATTGACCATGATCAGGCCAATGCCGGCATGCAACAGCACGATGCCGGCCCGCTTGCGAAACGCCAAAACGCAGCCGATCAACAACACCCCGGCGGCAAATTCTCCTTCCAAGAGTTGCCATAATATGCGCATGGCCGATGGATTCAAATCTTGCGCGTCGACGTGAAACAGCAAAAACGCCAGCAGGCTCAGCAGCCCAATTCCCACGCCCAATAGCACGCCGCGTTCCAGTTTTCGGCTGGCATCGATCTGAAACAGCGTCACCGCAATGCCGACGCAAGCGCAGGCCAAAGCGCCCAGAAAAATTTTCCAGAGCATCAGCCAATCGATGGGCGAACTGGTTTGCGAACCGTCTTTGCCCGGCCCGGCCACAATCACCAACCACGTCACCAGGCAGCCCACGGCAATTACTCCCAGCCCGCTCCACAATCGCAGCCCCTTGGTTTGCGCTTTGAACCGCACCGCATGAGCGGCCAATAAATTCACGGCCATCAGCCCGCCAAGGGCAAATCCGCCGGGAAACGGAAAGCTGCCCGGCAAGTTCAACAGCCCGGGCGAATCGGAAAACCACGCCGGCGGAAAAAAGGTTTTGAATTCAATCCAACCCAGCAGTGTGAAAAAATAATGGTCCTGCACCCACAACACGTCGTGCCGGGCCTGGGCCAGCGTGCCGGCGAAAATTAAAAAGATCGCCAGGGCGAATAGCGTCACGGTTAGCTTCAAAGATGCCAGCGGTTTGAAAACAGCGATGACGCCCGCGCGCAAAGAAGATTTTGCCCGTGCATGGCCGGTGACATGCAAGTGCGAGGTGCCGCTGGGTAGCGCGCCGGTAGCCATGCGTTCGAATTCCCGCCTGTTCAATTTACCACATTGAAATTTACTGCGTAATCAATTCGCCGCGGGGCCGAATTTCACGGAGCCGATAAACTTCTCGAAGTTCGCCCGCTGGCTATCCGCGACGGCCGCCTCGGCCTTCAGCGCGAAAATCCAATTCACTCCGTCGTGCCCCACCACCACGGCCACAATCGACCTCCGCGGACTGGTTCTCTCCGGACCGACCAATTGCACCCATTGGGCCGGCTGTCCATCTACTTTATACGGTTTTGCCTCGGCCGCTAGTTCGTCTTCCGAAGCGGCAGCCAGGCCCAATTGTGCGCGCCAGCGGTTGACATTGGCGGCAATTCCTGCGGCCGACTCCGGCAACGGCGTAATCGTCACTTCCGGCCGGGGCGAATTCTCGCCGACCGCAAACGCCGCCACGGCAAACGTCGGCAGGGCCGCCTTTTTCCACCCGCTGGGCGCGGTAAACGTGAACGGCAAATCGGGCGTGCTGGCAGTGTCTTGCTCCGCCGAAGAATTCGCCGCCGGTGGATGACCGGCGGGCAATGAATCTGCGATGGGCGGATGGCCGGTTGGAAGTGAATCTGCCATCGGGGGATGACCCGGCGGTAACGGACCAGGACCACTTGCCGCGCCGGCAAACGGCGGCGTCATGCCTCCGGCTTTGAATTTTCCTTTCAGGTCGATCAACGTCGCTTTACCATCCGCCAAATCCAGCGTGCGAATGTTCTCCGCCATCACAGCGGCATCGACCGGCTTTAATTGCATTTGCCCCCGCCAGCGGTTGACGTTCATCAGCAGCCGTTCGTCACTCTCAGCCACAGGCCAGGGAATCATGCCCACCGAGATTTCCAGCGGCGGCTGCTCGTCGGGAATGGTGATGGTGGCCAAACGCATTTCCGAAGTGCCGGCCTTCTGCGTCCATCCATCGGGAAGCTTCCACTGCGGTTGTCCGCCGGGTTTCTCTGGAAAGGTTATCGATTGAACCAGCCCTTCCAGCGCGGCCGCATGCTTGTCGACGGCTTCAATCGACCCGGTCAGTTTGAACGTCCATGCCGCATTGCCGTGCGGCACCATGGCGGCCAGCATGCGGTCTGTTGGCGCACTTTCTGCGCTGGCAGCGCCTGGGCTGTCGGTGCTGGCGGATTCGGTCTCCGCGGGCGGCGTGCTGACTTCCGGCTCCTTGGGCACGCGGTAATGGGCAATTTCAGTCGCCCTTTGGCAACCGCCCAAAAACATTGAAGTCGCCACAAGCACCGTGGTCGACAATCTCCACCGGGAGCGTGGGCAAACGCTTTCACAATCCATGGGCATCTCGCGGGTGGGGCGGCCAAAATCGCCGCCGAAGCGAAAAAAGAGGCGCTCAGGCAGGTTCGCAGCGCCTCATCATCCTAGCAATGTCCGCCAAACAAAATCGCCTTCTCTAACTGCGATTATAAAGCGGCCGTGGCCCAAAAGTAAGGGCCGAAAAGAGAACCCGCTCGCTAGCCTCGTTGCTAAACCGCAAGCGTCGCGGATCAATGCCGAGTTTCCAAATTTCCCATTCCGCACTAATACAGCGTCGTCGTGGTTTCGGTCCAACCGACGATGGGCGCCTCCGGCGGCAGCACGAAAATTTCCACCCGGCGATTGAGCCGCCGTTCCTCGGCGGTGGTGTTGGAGGCAATGGGCTCGTGATCGCCAAAGCCCGAGACGCCAATTCGCTGTGCCGGGACGCCGGCTTGCTTGAGATAATCGGCAACGGCCAAGGCCCGGGCCGCGCTGAGATGGAAATTGTCTGGATATTTTTCTCGCACTTCGCGCTTGGCGATTTTTAAGGCGTCGGTGTGCCCCACGACCATCAGCTTCAAATCGCGCGCTTCGGGGGCGCGCAGAATGCGGGCAAATTCGCCCAGCATTTGTTGGGCATCGTCTTTCAAATCGGCTTGGCCGGGATCGAAGAGCACGTCGGAATCGAGCTTGGCGGCGCCGGTGGCGGTATCGTACTGCAGGCTGGGGTAGCGGCGCGACAAATTGGCCAGCTGCGTGCTCAAGCCGGGGGGCAAGCGATTTCCGTTGCCGTCGGAAAGTTCGCTTTGCAGCGCGGCCAGGCGTTTGTGATCGGCCTGCGCTTGCTGATCCAGCGCCGCCAACTGCTCTTCGGACTGAATCAGCTTGTCTTCCAGCTTGTGGTTGTGCGTTTGTAGATTATCGATCTCGGCTTGCTGCGACTGGCTTTGCTCCGACAGCAGCCGATTTTGTTCCTGGGCGGCGGTCAATTCGCCCCGCGGCGCAAACGCGCAGCCGGAAAGCATTATGGTGCCTGTGAAAGCCGCCAACCAAGCGGCGTATTGAGGATTATGACACATTGTTCGACTCCTTTCGAACTCGCAGCGAGTGGCCAGCGGCCATTGCTTGCCGCCTATTTTTCCATCCACCCCACGGTCTTGCCAATGGAATCCATGATGGAACTGTTCACGGGGTAAGGGCCGTCCCAACTCCACATATTCCGCACCAGGTCAAAGGTCATCATGCCGCAGAGCATCAAGAGCACCACGCAAACCGAGAGCAGAGCGATGTTGGCCGTGGAATAGGGCGCTTCCCCACCAGGCGCCGCACCGGCCGCGCCGGCCATCATTGCCGAAGTTGCGGCAAACGGCGAGCTGGCGCCCATCAGCGGCGAACCTCCGCTCATCGCGGTTGTCGGTTCTTCTTCCAGCATCCCCGTGCCGGTGACCGCGGGCGCAAACATGCCGGAGCTCATTTCGTCGTCGGTGTCCAAGGCAATGACTTGCGAGCCGCTGTCGGACGAATCTTCACCGGTGTCGTCCATGGCGGTCAGCAAAAAGTCGTCTTCGGCCTTCAACTCAATGGGGGCTTCCGCCACAATTTCTTCCGTGATGTCCGCCCCTTCCGTGGGCATATCGAGCAAGCGCCGGGCGGAGCTTCCCAAAGCCAAGGGCTGCTCGAGGGAGAGCCCGCTATCGGAAGCGCTGATGAGTTGAATGCCGCTGTCGCTGGGGCTTTGCGTTAAATCTGATCCGCTGCCCGATTTGCTGCCTCCGACCACTACTTCCAATTCTTCATCGCCCAGTTTGATCGACGAGCCGGACGTTTTTTTGGAGCCCTCCGCGGGCTTGGGCGCGGCATCGGACGGCGGGCCGACTTCCATCAGCTTTAATTCTTCGTCGGATAACTGCAAGGCATCGGAGCCGAACAACTTGTCGCTGCTGCCGCCGCTTTTTTTGTCCCCTTCCGGGCTGGGAACCAATTTCACTTCGCCAAATCTTGCCAGTGCGGAATCGCCCACCAAATCCAGCCCCGAGGAACCCGCATCGTGCGACTGGGTGGAACCGCCCTTTAACAGCGCGGAATTGCCGGACAGCACATTTTTGGAATCGCCAGCCGAGCTGCCGGGCAGCTTCAGGCTGCTTTCTGTTTTTCGCACCATGCTGCCGCCGGAGGCCAGGATGTCGGCGTCATCGTCGAGCGGAATTAAGACGTCATCGCTTTTCGCGGCGGCCGGGGGCAAATCCAACTCCTCGGCGGGACCTTCGTCGGGCTTGCCGATAATGGTGCTCGCCCCCTCGCTGCTGGATTTTCCCATTTCCACTTCGCTGAGGAGAATCGAATCGATTTCGTCATTCACCTGCAAGTCAATATTTTCCAAATCTTCGCCGGCGCCGCTGTCCCACACCGGGGCTTCTTCCGGCTCCGCCGGCTTTTCGTCTTTCATTTCTTCCCGATAGCGCTCGATGTCTTCCTGCTTGAATTTCCACTGGTCACCATCACGGTAAGGAAACAGCTTTTTCCGGTCGCGCAGGACCGAAACCTGCTCGGGGGTAATTCCGAGCATACGAGCGGCTTCTTCTTGATCGATAAGTTTGCGTGCCATAATTCCCTTTTCCCCCTCAACAGTTTGAACGGGAACCATCCTGGCTACCGATGATCTAATTGAGCTCGAACATCCCGGGGTAGCGGATTCACCCCGTTGAAGTCGTCAATTTGCAAATCTCCGGAAATGTTTCGCACACCTTTCAGCGTGATTGCGCCGGTCGGCAAATCCACATGATACACACACATTACGCGCTTGACGGGGTCGATCACCGTAATCTGCTGCCGGGCGTTGTCGACCTGCGTGGGCAGGGCAATCAACTCCGAAGCCGGATCATACACCGAAGGGTGTTCGGCGAAGACCGGCGTCTCACGGCCTAAAACCGACCAAACCAGCCCCACAATCAACGCACCACCAACCGCCCCAAACAATGTGGTCTTCATGGTTTACCATCCTTGGCAAAGGCCCACCGCGACCTAATATCCATTTTAGAAGCACGATTTTGAATTACAACAGTTTGACGGGCAGCGATCCGCCAGGCTTAAACCCAGAATCAGCTTGGTTTTGGCACAAATGCCCAGACCCAACAGCGCGAAAGCGCACCGCGAGACTACGCGGGCCGAAAAGTGTAGCGGCGGGCTAAAAGCAGGGCAATGCCGGTTTTGGGAGTGCTGGCAGGGTCCATCAGGGTAATTATTCGATTCTACCAAGCCAGAATACCAAGCCAGAATCGTCACTCATCCGTCACGCAGCCCAGCGAAGCGTTCTTCACGTTCTTAATGTATTTGTACAGCGTGCCCCGGGTGGCTTTGTATGCCGGGGCTTTCCAGGCAGCGCGGCGACGGGCCAGTTCATCGCCCGAAAGTTGCACGTCGATTTTGTTGGCCGCAGCGTCGATGATGATTTTGTCTCCGTCGCGGAGCAAAGCAATCGCGCCCCCTTCCTGAGCCTCGGGCGTAATGTGCCCGACGATAAAGCCGTGCGAGCCGCCGGAAAATCGCCCGTCGGTTAGCAGTGCCACATCTTTGCCCAACCCGGCGCCGACAATGGCCGAGGTGGGCGTCAGCATTTCCGGCATGCCCGGGCCGCCTTTGGGTCCTTCATAACGAATAATCACCACATCCCCTTTGACGATTTTCTTCTCCTCCAGCGCCGCCAGCATGTCTTCTTCTGAATCGAACACTTTGGCCGGCCCCTCGAACCGCTGCCCTTCCTTGCCCGTGATTTTCGCCACGGCCCCCTCGGTCGCCAAATTGCCGCGCAAAATTTGAATGTGCCCTGTTTTTTTGATCGGCTTCTCCACCGTTTGCACGACTTGTTGCCCGGCTTTCAGTCCCGGCAGCGCGGCCAAATTTTCCGCCAGCGTTTTACCAGTGACAGTCAGGCAATCGCCGTCTAGCAAACCCTCGTCGAGCAAATACTTCATCACGCCGGGCGTGCCGCCGGCATTGTGCAAATCTTCCTG
The DNA here is from genome assembly GCA_035499655.1 of Pirellulales bacterium. NCBI lineage: Bacteria > Pseudomonadati > Planctomycetota > Planctomycetia > Pirellulales > Pirellulales bacterium. The sequence continues at coordinate 24,764 of DATJYL010000150.1, read as the reverse complement.
TACGAACCGGCCGCTGGGCTTCAAATCGGCAATGTACGGTACGCGCTTGCTCACATGTTGAAAATCGTCGATGCCCAATTCCACGCCTGCCGTGCGGGCCATAGCAATTAAATGCAGCACCGCATTGGTCGAACCGCCCAAGGCCATCACAATGACCATCGCATTTTCAAATGCGCGGCGGGTCATAATGTCGCGGGGCTTGATGTCGCGCTCCAGCAAATTCCGAATGGCTGCGCCGGCCCGGATGCACTCATCCGCCTTGCCCGCATCTTCCGCCGGAGTGGAAGCACTGTACGGCAGCGACATGCCCAAGGCCTCGATCGCCGAGGCCATGGTGTTGGCCGTGTACATGCCGCCGCAGGCCCCGGCCCCGGGACACGATTTTTGCACGATGGTTTTGCGAGTCGCTTCGTCAATCCGGCCCGCCACAAATTCGCCGTAACATTGAAAGGCTGAAACAATGTCGAGCGTTTCTCCCTCAGCATGCCCTTCGCCAGCCCGCGGCATGTGCCCCGGCTTGATGGTGCCGCCGTATATCATCAGCGCCGGTCGATTCACGCGGGCCATGGCCATCACGCAGCCGGGCATGTTTTTGTCGCAACCGGGAATGCTGATGTTGGCGTCGTACCACTGGGCGTGCATCACGGTTTCGATCGAATCGGCAATTAAATCGCGCGATTGCAGCGAGTAGCACATCCCCTCGGTGCCCATCGAAATCCCGTCGCTTACGCCGATGGTGTTGAACCGCATGCCGACCATCCCGGCGGCCGTCACCCCTTCTTTCGCCCTGGCGGCCAGCTTGTCCAAGTGCATGTTGCAGGTGTTCCCCTCGTACCACATGCTGGCGATGCCGACCTGCGGCTTGTTCATGTCGGCTTCGCTCAGGCCGGTGCCGTACAGCATGGCTTGCGAAGCCCCTTGGCTTTTCGGTTGCGTCACGCGAGAACTAAATTTGTTGAGCATTTTTTGATTTGAGTTGGTTGTGGTGACCCGCTTGCGGTTTAGCCGCGGGCCGCAAGGCGAGCGCTTCTCCGGCGCTCCGCAATCGAACATCAATACAAACGAGCATCCTAAGTCATCCCCGGTTCGCGGTCCACTGGCGGCGCAGGTGGGCGTTTCCCCCTTACTGCGGCCTGCTATAATCGCCACTGAATTTCCGACGACAAGTCGTCGGCTTGGTTCTTTGACTCCTGAACCCTGAACCCTTGCCTGCCGATGCCTCCCGCGTTCATCTATTTCGACCTGGGCAATGTGCTGTGCTATTTCAGCCGGCCGCAGGAAATTCGGCAGGTTGCGGAGCTGAGCGGCGTGCCGGAAGACAAAGTGAAAGATGTACTCATCGGCTCGCATGCCATTTTATGGCAGTACGAACGGGGCGAGTTGAACGACGAGCAGTTTTACAGCGAATTTTGCCGCCTGACCGGCAGCGGACCCGACATGGCGGCGCTGCTGCAGGCCGATTCCGATATCTTCACGCTCAACACCGCCTTGCTGCCCTTGGTGGCGAATTTAGAAGATTCACAAATTCCGCTGGGCGTGCTGTCGAACATTTCGCCGTCGCACTGGCGGCTGGTGACCGACGGCCGCTACGGCATTTTGCCGAGGGCGTTCCAAACATTCGCGCTGAGTTACGAAATCGGCGTGCAAAAGCCCGATGAAAAAATTTACCGCCGCGCCACCGAACTGGCCGGCGTGCCCGCGGAGAGAATTTTCTTCGTCGACGACATCGAAAAAAACGTCGCCGCTGCCCGCCGCTGCGGCTGGGATGCCGTGCAATACACCTCGCCCGACGCCCTGGAACAAGAACTCCGCCGCCGCGGCGTGCACTGCAATTTTTAGCGCGCCCCTTAAATCCGCTCCACGACAATATCGCCAGCCAGTGCCACTGGTGCGGACTGCACTTTCTCCGGTATATTCGGCCCTTCCATACCGCTTGGCCCATAAGGTCGTTGCTCATTCGAATGTAGCGACGGCTGTCCCCAGCCGTTCTGTTTGAAAAAACCAGGGCGTCTGAGACAGACGCCGCTACATTCCCCAAGTTAGGCGACGATCGGACAGACCGTTGCCTTGGAGCGCTCAAATTGTTTACCCCTTCGCCCACGCTGAAATCGCGCAATTTCATCGGGCTGGTGCTGGCGCAGTTTCTGGCGGCGTTTAACGATCAGGCCAGCCACATCGTGGCTTTATTTTACGCCACCGACATGCTGGTCCGTTTCGTGGCGATCGGCTGGATCGACGCCAAGGCGGTCATCTCAATTGTCACCGCCTGCTTCATCACGCCGTTTTTTCTGTTTTCGCCGCTGGCCGGGGTGCTGGCCGACAAATACAGCAAACGCAACATCGTTGTGTTTTGGAAGCTGGCCGAAGTCGGCATTATGGCCGTGGCTTTGTTCGCCCTGGTGTTGCCGCACACGGCTGGCTGGGGTTGGGCCTCACAACAAGCGCTGGCCATCATCAGCTCCGTGCTCATGATTTCCGTCGTCTTCCTGATGGGCACGCACAGTGCGTTTTTCATTCCCGCCAAATACGGCATGATGCCGGAGATTGTAGACACCTCGGTCTTGTCACGCGGCAACGGTTTTTTGGAAGGCGCCAGTTTTGTGGCCACGATTTTGGGCACGGTCTTCGGCGGCGCAATGTATGGCTGGTTATGGATCAAATCTGAAATCGACAGCACTGCCATGGTGAACATACTGCACCCGGGCCGGGAATGGGTCATCGGCCTGGTGCTGTTTTTGCTCGCCCTGGTGGGCGCGGCGGCGTCCATGCTTATTCGCCGCATTCCGGCGGCCGCGCCTGAAATGCCACTGACGTTCAATCCCATTGTGCCGCTGAAAAAAAATCTCACGGTGCTCAATCGCTCCCGGCCGCTGATTTTGGCCGCCATCGGCATTGCGTTTTTCGCGCTGATGACGCTGTACTTGCGGCAATGCCTGCTGTTTCAGGGGGAAACCATTGAAGAAATTGTGATCGCCAGCCGGCTCCCCAAGCCACCGGCGGCCACGGCCCAGGCCCTCTCTGCCGTACGGCAGGAAAACGAAGGCCAATCGGGCGAAACCGCCTCCCCGCTCTCCAAAACCGAGACCATCGTCAGTGAAGAATCGCCCGAAGTGGCCGACGCCGTCGCCGCCAACGCGCCGTTCAAAGAAGAGCAGCATACCGAGGAATCCAAAGCGTCGCGGATCGAGTGGGAAGTATCGATTTTGCTTGGTATGGTGGGTCTGGGCGTCGGCATTGGTTGCTCGCTGGCCGGATATTTTTCCGGCAACCGGTTGGAATTGGGACTGGTGCCCATCGGCCTGTCGCTGCTGATTGCCACCACCGCCGCCCTATCGCTGGTGGTGCCCAACAAATATCAAATGATCGGCTGCCTGATCGCCGTCGGAGTGGCGGCCGGCCTGTACATTGTGCCGCTGTACACGCTGTTACAGCATCGCTCGCCGAAGGAAAGCAAAGGCAATTTGGTCGCCACCAGCAATTTTTTGAACGTGGTGGGCGGCTTGCTAGCGGTGCTGGTATTCTATTTCATCACGGCCCGGCTGCAGGGGTTTTTGGGGCTCACGCTGCACATGAAAGCCGTGAAAAGCCATCCCGATTTAATCACCGCCTACCAGGGGCAGCTCATCCGCGCCCTGCGGATTCCGAAAATACTATTCCTCTTCGCCAGCCTGATCACGCTGGTCATGCTCGCCCTGGCCTGGTGGCAACGGCCCGATTTCATTCTGCGGGCGATATCGTGGATCCGCTCCTCTCGCCGCCGCCACTCGCGCGCCTTGGGTTTTGATAACATCCCGGCCAACGGCCAGGTGATATTGATCAGCAACTCGCACGACTTCGATCACTGGATTCTCGTCGTTTCCACGGTCGATCGCTTCACGCGGTTCGTGGCCCCGCCCGATGCGCGCGGCGACCGCATGCTGCGCGACGTCGCTTTGAGCACGGGCGTCATGATCGCCGCCAACCGCAAGGTGCAGCTATCGGCGGAAGATAACGCCCTGGCCCGTGGGCTGGTCACGCTGGGGCAAAATTATCTGCTGGGTTTGAGCCTGGCGGAAGATTTTTCCGCCGACGCCGGGCAGGCTGGCCACGAGGGGGGCGAGCATTTGCTGGCCGAACTGCGGGCCAAAGTGCCGGCCACGATTTTGCCCGTCTATTGCGGCGAACAGCCCACGCATCCCGAGGAGGCGCTCCGCTTCCCCCGCCTGCACACCTATGTAGTGATTGGCGAGCCGCTGCCGCCCGACACGCCGCTAGCCGAAATTCGCGCCGCCGTGGCGGCGCTGGGAACATAGCACAAAATCGGCGATGGTATCGCCGGTGCACCGAGCAATTCCCGCTAAACCGCAAGCGAATTTAATCACTCCTCACCACTCACTCCTCACCACTCACTCCCATTCGATCGTCGCGGGCGGCTTGCTGCTGATGTCGTAGACCACGCGGTTGATGCCGCGGACTTCGTTGATAATCCGCGACGAAATTTTCGCCAGCAGTTCGTGCGGCAGCCGGCTCCAATCGGCGGTCATAAAATCTTCCGTATCGACCGCCCGCACGGCGACCGTGTCTTCATAAGTTCGCGCGTCCCCCATCACGCCCACGCTTTGCACCGGCAATAGCACGGCGAACACTTGCGCTGTCTGCCGATACAATCCCGCGGCGCGAATTTCGTGTACCACAATCGCATCCGCCTCGCGCAATTTGTCCAGTCGCACTTTCGTCACCTCGCCCAAGCAGCGCACCGCCAGGCCCGGACCGGGAAACGGATGCCGCCAGACAATTTCTTCCGGCAGGCCGAGTTGCAAGCCCAGCCGGCGGACTTCGTCTTTGAACAAATCTCGTAGCGGCTCGATCAGCTCGAATCCCAACTCCGCCGGCAACCCGCCGACGTTGTGATGTAGCTTGATCGTGGCCGCCGGCCCATCCACCGCCGCCCCGCTTTCAATCACATCGGGATACAGCGTCCCCTGCGCTAAAAAGTGGACGCCTTGAATCCGCGCCGCCTCAGCCTTGAAGCAATCGATAAACACGTGCCCAATCCGTCGCCGCTTTTCTTGCGGATCGCTCACGCCGGCCAGCGCCGTCAAAAACCGCTCTTCGGCCTTCACCACGTGCAAATCGGTTTTGAAGTGCGTGGTGAATTCGCGAATGATCGCCGCCTCTTCATCCTTGCGCAACAAGCCATTGTCGACCAAGATGCACGACAGTTGCGGTCCGATGGCTTTTGCCAAGAGCGCCGCCACGACGGCCGAATCGACCCCGCCCGACAATCCGCAAATCACCCGCTGCTGCCCGACGCGGTGGCGCACTTCGCGGATGGTTTGCTCGGCGAAATCGGCCAGTTGCCACGTGCCGTGACAGCCGCAAATCTTTGATAAAAAGTTCGACAGAATTTTTTTGCCCGGCTGCGTGTGCGTTACTTCCGGATGAAATTGCAGACCGTAAATCGGCAACCGCTTGTGCTTCACTGCCGTGATCGGGCACGTTTCGGTCCGCGCCAGCGGAATGAAATCACTCGAAACCGCAATCACCTGATCGCCGTGGCTCATCCACACTTCCGTTTGTTGCGGCACACCGGCGAATAATCCATCATTCTCCCTCTCCCCTTGTGGGAGAGGGCCGGGGTGAGGGGGCACACCACCAACACGCTCACCACCATCCACCGCCAGCACCGTACACCGCGCCCGCCCAAACTCCCGCGACGGGTGGCTTTCCACTTTCCCTCCCAGCGCTTCGCACACCAACTGCATCCCGTAGCAAATGCCCAGCACCGGAATGCCCAGCTCGAACAATTTCGGATCGCAGTGCGGCGCGCCCGCCTCGTACACGCTGGCCGGTCCGCCGGACAAAATCAAACCCCGCGGAGCAATTTCCCGCACCCGCGCCGGCGTAATGTCGTACCGCACAATTTCGCAGTACACATTTTGCTCGCGCACCCGCCGGGCAATCAGTTGCGCAAATTGCGAACCGAAATCCAGCACCAGCACTTTTTCCGCGGCAATGCTAGACGTTGATTTTTCCACAGGGTTCAACACCGCAGCCGACATCGCCATTTTTGTTTTTGCAGGAATGTAGCGGCGTCTGTCCTCAGACGCCTGGAAACTTCTCGAAGCAAACGGCTGAGGACAGCCGTCTCTACATTATCTCGATTTCCATCATCGGGCGACAAACACAAACCGCCCGAGACACTCCTCTTGGAGACACGGCCCGGGCGGAAAAGTCAGATTATAGAACCGGACTGCCGGCTGGGCTAGGACGCCTACCTCTTGTCGTAACCCTCATGCCACGCATAATAATTCGCTAAGAACCAAGCTTTATCCAATGCTTCTCTCTTCATCCACGGGAAACGATCAGTCATTCGTTTTTCAAAGGCTTCTTTTGTGTGACGTTTTTCCGCGCCCTCCTCCGCAACTTTCCATATCTCTGCTCGCACGATCTCAAATTCTGAGAGAAATGCGAGTCGATCGGCTTCACTCACTTCTGGAAAGCACTCAGCCATCCGTTCTTCTCGGGAAATCCGAAGCGCGGGGCCCCACTCGGCCCATACAGCATACGCATCACTTTTCGTATTTGAATCCATATTCGCAATGACTGCCCAATTTCAAAGCGATCTGTTTCTGATTCCTGCACCATCATACTCGATCCATCCCGCCTCCTCACCTCCACACCCCTACACTGCTTCACCCTCCCGCCACCCACCCCAGAAAAAAATGCGTCGGTACGTACACGCATACCGGGACAAAGAACAGCAGCAAAATCAAATATCCTACGGGCGTCAACCGCTGCGGCAACTGCCCCACGCCGTGCGCACAATTGATGTTCTCCTCGGGTGTGGAAATAAAATAGCAGGCCGTTACCACCACCCACCACACTACGGTCTGCACCACCAAGGCCCGCGGGTCGTAACCGGTTTGCATCACCTGCCACAACAGCAGCCACGGCAGCCACACATGAAACAGCGACAGCAGCCGAATCCACAACGGAATTTCCCGCTGGAACATGTATTTGCTAAGCACCGCGAACCTGCTGCCCAGAATCAGCCTCAGCAGAATGTCGATCCCCCAGACAATTTCGAGCACCAACACCGACACCGCTTCCGTGCTAACAAGCAACCGATTCGGCCACCACAGCGCAATCGTGCTGCCGAAGAGGGCAATGTCCGACATCCACAAAAAATTCTTCCACCCATGCTGCCGCCAATACACCGGAATGATGACCACCACCAGTGCGGTTTGCAAAATGGCGATAAGCAAAATCATCGGCATCGCTCGGGTTAGAATTTTCGAAAGTCGCCGCTTATCGTACTGAGTTCGACCATTTTCGCCAGCGTCATTTGCGCTCCGGCCGGCGCGCTGTATAGTAGTGCTTTTAGCCGCCGGGTTTGCCGGCGCGCGAGCAATAAATTGGTTGTCGCCAATTTGAGCAGATTGTAGGAGGCGAATCCCTTCGCCGACAGATCGACGTTTGACGCGGACATCGGGGAAGGAATTCCCCTCCTACAGGAACAAAAATCGATCGAATTCGACGACCAGGAACAAATCACCTCCGAAAAGCATCACCAGTGCAAATTCTCCTCACTAACGACGACGGCATTTTCGCTCCCGGCCTGGCCGCCATGGAACAGGCTCTCTCGCGGCTGGGCCACGTCACCGTGTGTGCGCCGGCCACCGAGCAAAGCGGTGTCGGGCATTCCATCACGTTTCTCACGCCGCTGGTGGTGAAAGAAATTGTCGAAGGCCACCACCGCCGCTACGCCGTCGAAGGCAGCCCGGCCGATTCGGTCAAAATCGGCATCTCGGAATATTGCCCCGAGCGGCCTGACCTGGTTGTCAGCGGTATCAACGGCGGACTGAACGCCGGCATCAACGTGCTGTACAGCGGCACGGTGGCGGCGGCCATCGAAGGGGCGTTCTTCGGCATCACCAGCATCGCCGTGTCGCTCCAGTGGAACGAACGCTTCCAGTTCGACAAAGCCGCCGACCTCGCTCTCGTGGTCATCGAAAAAATTCTGGCCAATCAAGGTGATCGGCCCACGCTGTACAATTTGAACATTCCGACGGCCGCACTCGGCCGCCCGCCGCACGTCAAAATTGTGCCGATGGCCATTCAGCAATACGGCGAGAAGTACGAAAAGCGAACCGACCCCCGCGGCCGCAACTACTACTGGGCCATGGGAGAGTTGCCGGACCTTCCGCCCGACGAAGAAAACGATTTATCCGAACTGGAAAAAGGCCACATCACCCTCACGCCGCTGCATTACGATTTAACGCGCCACAGTTTCCTGACCCCCATGCAGAAGTGGGATTGGACAACAATCAGCGACTAGCAATTAGCGATTAGCAACTAGCAATCTGCAATCTGAACCCCGAACCCACTTCCCCTACTCCCTGCCCCCTATCCTCTACCCCCTCCCGCATGCAATCCGAATCGTCATATATCTGCGACAGTTGCGGCGAGGAAATTGTCATTCCCATTGACTTGTCGGCCGGCGAAAGCCAGGAGTACGTGGAAGATTGCCCCGTCTGCTGCCACCCCAACGTCATCCATGTCGAAATCGACGAAGATCGCACCCTCCGCGTCTGGGCCGAAAGCGAATAAAGCGTGCTGGGTGCAGAAGAAATTGGCCACGCGGCGCAAGTACAAATCAGCCGCGCTCGACGAGCAGGTTCACGCTTCTTCTTGATGCCCTTTCTGCGGCGACGTGGCGGCCGACCTTGGCGAAGTTTACAATAGCCGTATCGTGCACACGGCCGATCATTCAGCGTGCTGAATAAGCACGAAAGCCAACGGGGGTTTGGCGCTTCGTGCGTCAATCGCCAAATATGAAATTCGCCCACTCGCTGTCCAAATATTTCCTTGCCGCGGCATTGCTAAGCAGCTTAGCCGGGCAATCGCTGTTGGGGGCGGAACGGCAGGAAATCAATCTTTCCGGTCCCGGATGGAAGCTCTGGTACGATGCCAAAGCCGAGTGGAAAAACGACGAACTTTTTCCGCTCCCTGTCAATCTCTCCAAGCTTCCCACGAACGCGCCTACCGGCGGCTGGGCCGCGCTCGATTCCGATCAAGCCCGCGACGCAGCGGTCCCCGGGACGGCGGAAGAATACTTGCAAAAAACGCCGGGGCCGGAGGGCGATATTGTTGGCGTCAGTTGGTGGGTTCGGACCTTGGAAATACCCGAAGCGACAGCCCCCCGCCACATGCTGCTCCGGTTCGAATCGGTCCGGCAACGGGCGGAAGTGTACGTGAATCAAAAACTGGTCGGTTACGATTTAATCGGGAACACCCCCTTCGAGGTCGATTTGTCCGACGTTGCCAAACCCGGCGATCGTGTGCAACTGGCAGTCCGCATTACCGATCCGGGCGGCAACTTCGACTGGCACGACAAGGGTTTGATCGATTGGGGAAAAAATCAAATTCTGCTTGGCCACGGCTTTGGCGGGATCACGGGCCGGGTCAAACTTTTAGTTACGGATCCGGTGTATGTGGACGATATTTATGTGCAAAACACGCCGGCCATGACCGACGTGAACATCGAGACCACGCTGCGCAATACCACGGCTCAGACGGTTCACCGAAATATCGGGGTCACGATTCGCGATAAACAAAATGCTGACCAGCCGCTGGCCACTGAGCAAAAAGAAGTGGAACTGGCCCCGGGCGCGAATGTTGTCAGATTCAAAGTTTCCTGCCCGCAGGCCAAGCTCTGGGATCCGGATCACCCCAATCTATATATTTGCGAGGCGAAGCTGTCGGAGGTCGACGCGTCCGGCAATTCAGCGTCCAAACCGCCGAACGACGCGGCGCAAAAAACGTTTGGATTCCGTTGGTTCGAGCCGGTCGATATCGGCAAGCAGGCCATGTTTCGCCTGAACGGCAAGCGGATTGTGCTTCGCAGCGCCATCAGTTGGGGGTTTTTCCCGATCAACGGGCTGTATGCCACGGACGAAATCGCCGAACGACAAATTCGCGTGGCCAAACAGTTGGGCCTGAACATGCTCAATTTTCACCGCGCCATCGGCCAGCCCATTATTTTGGAAAAGGCTGACGAGCTGGGGCTGCTGTATTACGAGGAACCGGGCAATTACGACAACGGCGCTTTGAAAAATGAGGGCATTGCGCGCAGCATGGCCCGCGAAAAAGTATTACGAATGGTGCAGCGCGACCGCAGCCATCCGAGCCTGATCATTTATAGCATGTCGAACGAAACCGGCCCCACCGCGCCGGCCCTGGCCAACTACGCGGCCGATATGAAAGCAATGCATGCCCTTGATCCCAGCCGGTTGATTGTGCGCAGCTCTGGCTTGCGTTCGATCGTCGGGATCGAAAACGAAGCCAGCACCAAATGGCACTACCGCCCCTTTGACGACCAGCTTTATACCACCGGCTGGTACGACGATCATCACGCGGGTGGGCCGGCGGTTTACACGCAATCGGCCTATAAAAATCCCAAAGAATTCTATCATCTCATCAACGATCCGCAGGAAATCAACTTTTGGGGCGAAGAAGGCGCGCTTTCCACGCCGCCCCGGTTAGGGCTCATTAAGCACGAGCTGGAAACCGCGCCGAACCTGGGCTGGGACGGGGCCATGTACCTGGCTTGGTATAAAATGTTCGATGAATTCCTGACGGCCAAAAATCTGCGCTCCACATTTCCCACCGTCGATGCGTTGTGTCAGGCCATGGGAAACATTTCGCTGGAGCACCAGGGCCGAACCATCGAACTGATCCGCATCAATAACGATGCCGACGCTTATTGCATCAATGGCTGGGAAGGAGAAATTCTCGAAAACCATTCGGGCGTGGTCGATTGCTTCCGCAATCCTAAGGGCGATCCAGCCATCATGGCGTATTACAATCAGCCGCTCTACATCGCCGTGATGGTCCGCAATCAAATCGTTCGGCCCACGGGAAAAGTCATTGCCGATTTTTACCTTGTCAACGAGAAAAACATTCAAGGTCCTTATCAATTACAAATCACGGCGGAAGATTCGGCCGGGAAACAAACGTTTGCTAAATCCGTCGATGTTTCCGTGGCCGGCGGCGACACCTATGGTCAACTTTTGGTCGAGGGCATCGAAATTCCGCTGAATGGCGCGTTGGGAAAGTTCCAAATTCGGTCCACTTTGATCGATTCTACGGGCCAACCAGCGGCTGTGGGTCACGACGAAATTTTCAGCGTCGATTGGAAAAGCGCCAAGCTGGCAGGCGCGGGCTCGGTTTTGGATCCCGGCATTCGGTTACGCCAATTTTTGGTCCGGGAAAAAGGAGCGCACGTTGAAAATTACTCCGACAATTTGCCGCATCTGGATTGGATTGTTGCCGCTCAAAGTCCCAACGCCTCGGCCTTTGCATTAGTTCCCGAAACGCAGCTCCGCGATTCCACCGCTTCCAGGCCCGGGCTGGCGGCAACATTTTTCAGCGACCAGGAATTCACGACGCAGGTTCATTCCCGAACCGACGCCACGATTGATTTGTTCGCCGCCGAAGGCGCCCCTCCCGATCCTGCGGTGCCTGCCTTGGGCAACTACGCGGTCCGCTGGGAAGGCCAAATTTTGCCGCCTGCCAGCGGGTCGTACTCGTTCGCTTTTCAAGGCAGCGGAACCGCCAGCGTCACCGTCGACGGCAAATTAGTTTACTCCGGCGTCGGCCGCGGCAGTCGCGCTTCGCGCAGCTCTCGCGGATCGCAGCCCGCAACCACCACCAGTACCTTGCAGTTAGAGTCGGGCAAGCCCGTCCCGATCAAAGTCGAGTGGCATCAAGCCACGGGCGATGCCGAATGCCGGTTACTGTGGACCGTTCCGGCGGGCGTGGAACGCCCCAGTTCTCAAAAATTGATCGACCGAGTGCGCAACGATGGCAGCACGTTGATCGTGCTCGAAAATGCGCCCGAATGGCTGGAACTAGCCAAATCGATTGTGCCCGAAATCAAATACGACGGCTCGTTTCGGGTGGGGACGACTTGGGCGGGGGGCGTGCATTTCGTACGGCAGCATCCGCTGTTCAAAGATTTGCCCACGGGGGGCGGAATGGATTGGCCCTATCAGGCCGTGGTCCGCGACGGAAATTCGCGCAGTGGTTTGCTGTTGACCGGCGACGACCTGGCGGCCGGCGCCTTCCACTCCAACACGCCGCTGGCCATGCCGCCGGCTCCGATTAACTTGGGCACTGCGGTGGGCGTGGTCCCCTGCGGCAAAGGAAAAATCATTGTTTCCACGCTCGATATCCTGGGCAACCTTGCCGGCCCAGAAGGCCCGGCCGACGTAGCGCGCAAACTGTTGTGCAACTACATCGAGTTTGCCAACCAGAAGTAATGTTGCGAGCGGCAATTTTTGGTCGTGGCTCACTCTCAACATCGCCGGGCGCGCGGCGGCGGTGACCTCCACGTTTCGCCATGACGCCAAGCAGCCAACTGCGACGACTCATCGAGGGCCATTTGTGAACATTCTCCACTGAAGAGAGGTCCCCGAGAAAGGCATGCTAACCATTATCGCAGTGCACCCGCTTCGTGTACGGTTGCGGCCGTGTTGTCTGGTGTGGCCGGGGCCTTCATTGAATTCCATACCCAGATCGCGAACGTAATCGTCGCTAGCGCAACGACCAGCAGGAACAACCTGATCACGGAACGTGGCAAGAAGTGCCGAGCAAATTTGGCTTCGGGCGAATAATAGCCGACCTCGCGTTTGATCTTACGTTTTTCGTTCCCCCACCAACGAAATGGCTTCAAAATCGCAGTAATTCCCAATTCACGCTTGATGCGTTTCTCTTCCTTGGTGATGCCTAGTGCGGTTCGCACAGACGTGCGACGGTATCGGATCGGGGACATGTTGGCTCCTTCCGGGCCGTGAACAATTCGGGGCAGGGAACTGTTTTCTCGACCCACAAAAGTCCGGGTTATACCTAGATTCCGAAGACGAAAGAATAGCGAGTTGGAATCGTGCCGGGATCACGCTCTAGGTAAAAGTTTGCGCAGCCAACGAACAGCTGCTAGCGATACGGCAGCCGCCGTCCCGCTACCCTAGAGATTTCTTCGGACTTTCAAAAAACGACCGTTTTCTTGCCCAAAATTGAGTGGGCCAATCTCGGGTATTGCCAAACAAGGCGCGCGATGGGCAGAATAAGTAGTGTGGTAAGTCACGCTAATGTTACGGCTGTCTGGCGGGAGGAAGGAATTTATGGCTAGGCGAAGTTTCTGGATGGCCCATGTTGTTTCCGGCGCTGTGTTGTGCACGGCTGGCGGGCTATTGGCGGTTTTAATCTCCGGTTGCGACGAGATCGATCAAATGGCCGACAACGCTTCCAAGCGACCGCCGGCCCAATCGTTGATGCCGCCGCAGATCGAAACCGATCCGGAAGCGCACGAACACAAAGCGGGCGCCCCGCCAGCGGCCAGCAACCCAGCCACGCCCGCCCCGGCGGCCGATTCCAGCGCCGCAGCACCGTCAACTCCGGCACAATCAACGCCGACGCAGCCCGCTCAACCGCAACCCGATCAATCACAACAGACTCAACCTCAGCCCGTCGCGCAACCCGCCGTGCAGCAAGGTCCGCCGGAGATGGAGACGCTTGGAGCCAACACGGGCGTCCAAGGCCAAGGCTATGGCGGTGGGCTGATTACCGAGCCGATTCATCAGTTCTTCGGCATGCGGAATCTGATCACGTGGGACCAAATCAAACACGATATGGATATTTGGCAGGCAATCCACAATCGCTGGCCTAAAGACGCCAACGAATTCCAAAAAGAAATTCTCGAGCCGGCCCAAATTGAACTGCCCGAGTTGCCGCCCCACCGGCATTATGTTTACGATCCGAAAACCGGCGAATTGCTAGTCGGGTCGGAAAAAACGAAGTAGTGCGCGGCTCACGGCTGAACAGGACCAGAGCCCGGCGGCGGGTTGTTGAGCGAGTTGATGGCCCCGGCAATCAACAACCCCACCAGGTTGATCGCCCATAGGACAAACAGGCCCAGGTTGATGCGTCCCAGCACGTCGGCCCCCGCCTGGTCTTGCATGGCTTCCAACAGTCGAGCCAGGGCAAACAGCAGGCACATGGCAATCGGCAGTCCCAACGCCCCCACAATCAGCCAGGCGACAGCACGCTGCGGAATCATGATGTGTTTCCCTTCCCTCGCCACAAAAATCAAAAGCCGGCAAGAACGATGCAAGTGGGTGAGATTGTGCGGTTTTCCACGGCCCATGTCAATTATCAGGTTCGATTGCAGATCGTCAAAGGTCGGGTCAGAATAGAACCATAGGCCGCTTGAGGCGCAGTTTTCATGTTTCCGGAAGAGGGACGGCATGCGGCAGAACAGTATTGTCACCATCGCGCGATTTTCGCCATCGATAAATCGGCGCGCCGTTCGTATTTGCCAGGTCATCTGCCAATCGCAGCGCGATTTCGTGGCCAGCTTGCATCCGCTGCTTTCTGCGATGGCCTTGGTTCCCTTCTTGCTATTCTTGCTTTGCAACGCGGCCCGGGCCGATAAATTCACGCTGCAGGATGGCCGGGTGATTGAAGGCCGCTTGTCGCGCCTGAACACGATGATCGCCAATCCGGGGATCGGGCAGGCAAGTTCGCCCACGACGAAACTCATCGACGTGATCGATAACGATTTGTGCCGCACGTACATTCCCGAAAAATTCATCCAGCACCCGGAAGCCACGCCGGCCGAGCAACAGTTGGAGGAAATCGACATCGATCAGGCGGTGGCCACGGCCGGGCTGCAAATCGGCGGCGTGGGCGCCATCTTGCAAGTCACGCCGTTTGATTCCTATGGGCGCCGCATATTTTCCATGACCGGCGGTCCGCTTGGTCGAGTCGACATTGTGCAGGGGATCACGAAGATCACGCCGCTGTGGTGCCGCGTGGAAGGGCTGCAGGTATCGCACCCGCCGGCGTACATCTGGGACATGCGCATCGCCACCAGTTCCATACCGCAAAAAACGCTGTCGGAAATCGTCGGCCGGCACATCGATCCGAAAAAACTAGACGACCGGCTGAAAGTGGTGCGATTGTATTTGCAGGCGGAGCGCTACCAGGAAGCCGAAACGGAATTGAACGAGGTGCTGAAGCAGTTTCCAGAGCGCGACAATTTGCGCGACGTGGCCCACGAAATCAAGCAATTGGGCGCCAAGCAGTTGCTCCAGGAAATCGACATCCGCCGCAAAGCGGGCCAAGATCAATTCGCTTTCAGCCTGCTGAGCCAATTTCCGTCCGAAGGGATCGACGGGCAAATTCTCCAGCAAGTGAAAACCAAGCTGGAGGAATGCACACAGCAAACGGAGCAATGCCAAATCATCATCAAGCAATTGGCCGATTTGAGCACCCAACTGCCCGACGGCGCGTTACGGCAGCGCGTCGGGGCCATCGTCAACGAAATCAGCGCGGAGCTTTCGGCGAACACCTTGGAGCGTATGGCCACCTATCGGCGGTTTGCCGACGATCCGCAAAACAGTTCGCCGCCCGATTCCAAACTGGCGCTGGCCATCAGCGGTTGGCTGTTGGGCGCGGGTGAAGCCACGGAAAACTTGCAGGTGGCGCTGACGACGGCGGAGTTGAGGAACCTGGTCCAAATGTACCTACAAGAAACCGTGAAGCTAAAGCGGGACGAACTACTCGCTAAAATCCAATCGCAAGATGCCGCCACGCCAAAACTTTTGGCGGCGTTAATTGCGCACTTGAAGCCCAACGTCGAAACGCCGCAGCAAGCGGCACCCGGCTATTACGAGCTATCTGTGCCTGGCCTGCAAGACGAAGCCGATGCGACGTATTGCGTACAGTTGCCTCCGGAGTACGATCCCCACGCCAGTTATCCGTGCATCGTCACCCTTCACGGCGGCGCCACCACGCCGCAGCAGCAAATCGATTGGTGGGCCGGCCCGCAGATTAAGCAGAACGGGAACACCGTTCGTCATGGCCAAGCGGGCCGCTTCGGATACATCGTCATCGCCCCGGAATGGGCCATCCCGCATCAAACGCAATACGAAGGATCGGTTCGCGAACATAACGCCGTGCTCTCGGCGTTGCGCGACGCGTGCCGGCGATTCGCCATTGACCCCGATCGAGTATTTCTCAGTGGACATTCGGCCGGGGGCAACGCCGCCTGGGATATTGGCCTGGCGCATCCGGACCTGTGGGCGGGGGTAATTCCGATCGTCGCGACCGCCAATGGGACGGTGCAGCGATACTGGAAAAACGCCGCGGAGCTGCCTTTCTATTTTGTCTGCGGCGAACTGGATGGGGACAAAATGGTGAAAAACGGCGCGGAATTCGACCGCTATATGAACCGCTCGGCGGCCTTCGATTGCACCGTGGTCGAATATGAAGGCCGTGGCCACGAAAACTTTTCCGATGAAATTCTGCGGCTGTTCGATTGGATGGGGCGCAAGCAACGCAACTTTTTCCCACATCAATTCACGGCCGTCAGCGAGCGCCCGTTCGATAACTTTTTTTGGTGGCTGGAGATGCGAAACTACCAACCCGACGACAAGTTGTTTCAGTTCGAATCGACATTCACGGCCAACAACGGCCTTTCCATTCATGCCGGCGGCAAACCGACGGTTTGGTTGGCGCCGGAGATGGTGGATTTTTCTCGGCCGATTGTGATCACGCACAATGGCTCGCGATTGACATCACCCAATCATATCAAGCCGGATGTTGCGGTCCTGCTGGAAGACGTGCGCACCCGGGGCGATCGGAGTCATCCGTTTTGGGCAAAGGTGGAGTAATTGCCAGCGGCGGGCGCCGCAATGCTGGATGACCAACCGGTCGGAAAGCGCTGCGGAAGAGAGTAGCGATTAATGCCGGCTCGCCACGCTTGAATTCCGTTTTCCAACTTTGGGCGTGGCTGAATCCGCCGCTTTGGCGGGCGATTCCGCATTAGCCGGGGCATTCACGACAATCGGCTGCGGGGCCATCATCAAGCCGACGCACATCCAACCATCTTCCATGCTCGTAACAAACGAGCCGGCCGGTCCCAAATACTTTTGCACGGCGGCGAACTCGGGCAACTGATGCCCATCGATCCGTTGCTTGCGTGGCATGCCCTCCTGAGCGTCGGCACTCATCGCATTCAGAATTTTGCCCAGCACCGTTTCCGACTGGGGCATTTGGCCAGTGCGAACCAGTTCGTAGGTGGGCCGAAACTCCTGATCGGTCCGCGAGAACAAGCGGAAACTGAGCGGAGCCGCTCCCACGGCAGGCGCTTGACTGGCAATCAAGCGGTAATCGTCGGCCGTGGCCAGCCCGTCAGCACGCTGGTTCTGCTGCAAAACTTTCTTCAACAAGGCGATGTGGGACGACAAGAACAATTGTCCGTCGGCGACGCAGACGGCCGTGGTCGACAAAAAACGACTATCGCTGCCATGGGATGGTCCATCGCAATCGGCATGCTGGATAATGGCTCCCGGCCCTTCAATTTCGAGTTTTGGCACGTCGGTTTGCGTATCGACGAGTTCCCAAATGACGTGCCCTTCAAAATCGCGGCGATGGGCGTCTTTTTCCGCTCCCATGAGCTTGGCAATCGCGGCGGCCACGGCCGTTTCGTCGGTCGTTTCAATGGCCACCACTTTGCGTTCGCTCTTGGGGCCGATGGGCAGCTCATCATCGCTGATCACGGTCACACGGCTTCCCAAATGTGCCACCAGTTCTTTGCCGATGTCGATGCGCGGGCCGTCGGGATCGTCACGCAAGCTATCGAGAACGTCGCTGAATACTCCTTTTTCGCCCACCATTTCGTCCACCAGCGAATTCACGACGTTAAACGCGGTGTGCAAGTCCCAGTTGAATGAGGCACAGGTGGCCACGTCCCGTGGAACCCAGGCTGGAGGCAGCAAATCGCCCCCGGCCGGAAAGCACAACATGCGGGCGGCCAGATTGTATTTATTGACATCGTGAGAATCCCGTCCGGCAAGTGGCGGAGCGTAAATCATCGTCCGGTGCAGCAACTCGTACTTGCCGGCGGAAAAGTTCACAAATCCGCCCAGTCCCTGTACGGCCGTGAAGCCTTGATCCTTAAATACCTTGATCAGATCGGGCCCTTTGTGCTTTTCACGCAGCGGTGTTGCGGCCCGCAATGCTTCTGCATATCCAAAAGGTTCGATGAACCAGCGCAAATTAGGCGCCAAGCCACCGGCCGACGCCGCGCAGCGAGACATGATTTGGTGATACGCGGTGACACCGGCCAGCGAATCTTCCCGCCCGTCGGTCAATGCTTGCAGCATGCCTTCCAAAACAGGAACACTGTCGCTGGCCACGAGCATGTTTTGCTGCAGGAAATAAGCCGCCGTGGGAGCGTCTTTGCGACCGGGCTCGCCGGGCAACTGATACACCACCAGCGAGTCTCCAGCTTTTTGCGGTAATCGCTTGGCGCCGTTTTGCGTCAGCCGGTCGCCCAGTTTGGCCAATTGGGCCTCGGCCTGCGACAGGTGTCCGGTGACGTCGAGGACCATCACAACCGCTGCTTCATCGGGGGAAATTTGCACCACGGCCAGAGCAATTTCACCACCTGGAACATCTTCGAGTCCATCCCACGAGAGCCCCAACTGATCCAGTTGCTTCAGCCCCTGTTGGCGAAGTTGCCGTTTGAAATCTTCGACAAACGGGACTAGCGCCGGGTCGTTGGCCAGCTTTCCAAATTGCGAACGGTCGAATTGTTCGCGTAGTTGAGCTAGATCGGGAATAGACAGATAGCCTTTGGTGGCGGCAGGAAGTAAACTATCCGACGGTCGAGCCGCCTGCGCCGGAGCATGGCCGATACCGACTAGCAATGCCGCCGCAACCCAACCAGCCAGCCACGGACGAATCATCACCTTCGACTCCTTGTTGTGCTGCGCGACAAGCGGCGGTTCCACAATCCCAATGCGATATTGGCGGATAGCTCGGGTGAGAAAACAGCAGCGTCCATCATCCGCCCAACATGGACCGGGGCCGGCTCCATCGGCGGTGGGGTGCGATCAAAGGTCCACGTGTTGCCTACGAGTTCCTCACGTGGGCTGTGATCGAGGCGCGCGCACCCAGCCGGTTCGAAGGAGTATAGTTTTTATCGGTATGGCCAGCCGTAACCTACGGTCGCATTTGATATTTCGTTGAAGGATGTTCACTCCTGCTCAGGGAGTGATTTGAGCCAAACTCGAGATGGATAGGATGCGACCGCTAGCACTGTGCATGCGTGAACTTGTAGCGACTGCGAAATACAGGCAATCCTTTTCTCGGCCCAAATTGCAAATTACCAAGCCATTATCAAAGGGATACCGCGAAGAATATGTTCTAGCATCAATTCTTGGAGCGATTGCTTAACTCCTTTCTGTCGTCTGTTATCCCCCAAGCCCACGCCCCGTAACTATGCCAGACCTCCGCCGCGAAGCTCTGTGTTACGATCCGCTGCACGGTTACATGCCGCTGGTGTCGAACGAAGGGCTAGCACCGGGGGAAGTTTCGGAACGGCAAATCATTGACCACCCGTGGCTACAACGTCTGCGGCAAATTCATCAACTCCAAACGGCCTGGTGGGTTTTTCCTTCGGCTGAGCATACCCGTTTTCAACATGTGTTGGGCGTGATGCACCTGGCCAGCCGGGCGACGGCCGCCTTGTACGATAGCCTGCGCGCCGTTTGCCCCGAAGTGCCCAGCCGCGGCTACGTGGAGTGCTTGCTGCGAATGGCTGGGTTATTACACGACGTGGGACACGGGCCGTTTGGACATTTTTTCGACGAGCATTATCTGTCGATGTATGGTCTGACGCACGAGACGTTGGGGAGCGTGATTATCGAGCGTGAACTGGGCGATTTAATCCGCCGCATTCGCCGCAATCCCAACAGCACTCTCCAGGAGAATGAAACGCTTGATCCCGCCCAAATTTCTCTTTTAATTACGCGCCCAAAAGGGGGCGCCGGCCCAAAGTCCAATTCATCCTCCCATCCGCCGCCCCGGTGGCTCACTTTCTTGCGCAGTTTATTCAGCGGCATCTACACCGTCGACAACATGGATTTCGTGCTCCGGGACGCATACATGTCAGGCTACAATACCCGGGCTTACGACTTGGAACGGCTCCTGCGATATAGTTTTTTCAGCGAAGCCGGTTTGACGATACACGTCCGCGGATTGGACGCCTTGTTGCGGTTCATCGGCGTGCGGGCGGAATTGTTTCGCTCGATTTATTTCCACCGCACGGTGCGGGCCATCGACCTGGAGCTGAAAGATTTGTTCGCGGCCAGCCGCCCCTGGCTGTTCCCTGGCAATCCACTGGAGAAGCTCGATGAATACCTGCATTTCACCGAATGGACTCTGCTGGTCGACGCTGCTCGGTGGAAGAACAGCGCGGATCCGGCCCAGCGTGAAGCCGGCCAGCGTTGGCAAGATTTTATGAATCGCCGCGTGCGCTGGAAGATGATTTGCCAACGCACGCTAGTTTACCGTCCCGGCGATGCGGAAGGGGCCAGCATTTTTAGCAATGCCCAATTTGTGGAGCAGGCGGTGCGCTCCGCGCTGCCGCAGGAAGCACGTGAAATGCCGCTGCAAGTTGATTTAGCACGCCATGTACATCGGCCGGAAACGCGCGGCCCTGCCGCCGGGCAAAATTTTTTCTTCGACCCGGCGCTGGGTCAGCCACGGCCGCTGGATGACGATTTGCTTTATCGCAATCTCCCGGTGGCCCATCGCATTTGCCGGATTTATGCGGAGAACCAGCAGTTTGCGGGTGAAATCTCCGCGGCCTTGGACCGCCTGATTGGCCCTGGTGGAAGCGATGATTTGACGAACATGTAATTCGTGCTCTGGGATCACGGCCAGGGAACGGAAGCCCCGACTTGCCGTTGTAATCGTCAAACTTTGCCAGGCCTACATTGTCACCCAACCGATCGGGATAACCGAAAGAATCCTCATTGTTGTGCAGGTTCATAAGCGGTAGCATGAATTTTCGAGACAACGGGCAGTGTGGAATGGGATAACCGGTACGTTAAGGATTTTTTGAACTAGGCTTTGGATGCTCCTCTTCTCAATTGCATTCGCATTATCCATTCGGAGAACGTCATCATGCTAATTCGCAGCACAGCTTTGTTGTGCGCATTGGCCGCCGCAGCCATCGCGCGAGGAGATGATGTCAGGCAGCTTTCTCTCACGAAGTTAAATCCCGGCAGTCGTATCGAAATTTCCACAACGGATCGAGTGTACCGCGGCGAATTGCTTGATCCGGCCACAGGCGAAACCCGATTAGCGGCTTCCCGCGACGGAGTGCAATTCAGCCAGCCGCAAACGGCGTTTCTGTTGGGCGCCACCCAAGGCCGCACTTCGGAAGCCGACGGCTTAATGTTGGTGAAAATGAATCAATTGCAAACCGGATTGCGCGTGGAATTGGGACTGGGTTCGCTGCAAGAATCAGACCGATATTTGACCGAGCCCGTGCAAGGGCTGCGCGTCGAAGCTGAATAAGCGGCGTTGGAATCGGGCCGTCGGATTGTCGCCGGCCCGCGTTGTCTGCCGAACCAATTACGAATTTGCGTCGTTCAAGCCCGGGATTGATGTCCCAGGGCTTTTTTCATGCGCCGCCTGAAGAAACCTTCACTCTGCCACGCGCCAGCGGGTATGAAACAGCCAGAGCATCAATGCCAACAGCACGGCGCATAGCACGCTGGAAAACCCCAGGTAAGAAAAGTAGAGTGGCCAATCAGCGGCCTGATCTGGAAAATCTGGGGCACCGAAATGAAGCGGCACCGAGAAGGCCGCGGCAAAGGGACTTGTCATGCCGAGCGAATGGACCGTAGCCGTCGCGCCAGCCTGAGGAAAAAACCGGTCCGCGAAGAACCGCATTGCCAGCGGCAGGCAAAACAGCAAGATGATGGACAAATAGGTGGTCATTAAACTATGCGCGGTTCTGCGGAACAGAACGGAGCAAAAAAGAGCAACAATGGCTGTCGTCAGACAACACATCAAAATGATGCCCAAATAAGCGCCGATCGACGGCAAGGTGTGCCAGTAGTACGACATGGGCATGGCGCACGCCAGCACCAAGGGCCACAACAAAAACGCGGTGAGCACGCTGGAAACTCGCAGCCCGGCCACTAATTTGCCGAATAAAATTTTCCGGGGCGAAATGATGGTGGTGAGCAGCAAATCGAGCGTTTGGCGCTCCCGTTCGCCGGTGACGCTGCCGGCGGAAAACACCGGTCCCACGAGCATGTTGAAGAGGACCACGTAGCTGATGTACCAGGGCGCCAGGTCTTGCTTCCAAAACAAACAGATGGCCATCAGCGGAATCGCCAAGAACATGCTGACTTGAATGACCAAGCGAAGCATGAGCGTGCCTTGGGCAAAAATCTCGCTGCGCATTTCCTTTTCGTAAACGGGATTGGCGCCGTCGGGTAACAACGTAGTACGCTTGGCCGGGGCAAATAAGCGATCGGGGAATTGATCGCGCTGAATGATCAGCCCGACGGCCTGTTGGGCCTCTTCCTCCATATCGACCACTTCGTTTCCTTCGCTGCCGACATCGGGCGGATGCATTAGCCGCTTGGCCGTGGCCGAAAACAGCAGGATGCAAATCGCCAGGCATATTGCCGGTAACACGGTCACCGCCAGAAGCAGCCGGAATTCGCCGGCGGCGCTCAAGCTGTTCCACGTCATCACCCCGACCAAGGCCAGGGGCAAAATCAACAAGTAGGAAACCACAAGCGAGGCCGCCGTGAACTGAAAGAAACTGCTGCAGGCCACGCTGATCATGCCGAACGTGACCACCGACAACACTAGCGCTAAATACGCGGCCAACACTTCGTAAATCGAAACGCCCCCCAGCGGCAAACAAAGCATGACGATGGGCAGGGACGAAAATATCAAAATCGCCAAGTGAGCCAGCGACGCCAAGAGCTTGCCCAGCACAATGGCGGCGGGGCGCAGGGGGCTGGCCAGCAGCATTTCGTACGTTTTGCGTTCCTTTTCGCCGGTAATGGTTCCGGAGGCAAAACTGGGGGCCATGAGCGAGGCCAGCACGTATTGCCCCAGAAAGAACAAATTCACGAGATCTTTGGCGGCCTGCGGATTGCGCGTTAAATCGAGCTGCCGATCGCGCGGCCACGCCAAGACAACGACCAAACCCAACAGAGCGTTGTACAAAAACAGCAGGACAAATGCCCGGACCGTGCGCAGATTCACGACCAACTCACGCTGCAGCACAGGGTTTTCGAGAAGATACATTCGGTTGCCCCCTCCGACCTCCGATTCAAAAACTCCGCGGCGTCACGCGGCCTTGCACTCGCAGCGGCAGGCCTTGGATGCGCAAGAAGCCTTCGGCATCGGTTTGATTGTAACTGCCGCCCCCCTCCATGCTGGCGACGGCCTCGTCGTAAAGGCTTTTCGGGCTTTTGCGGCCGGCGACGATGATGTTTCCCTTGTACAAATTCAGGGTAACCTCGCCGTCGACGGTTTTCTGCGCTTCGCGGATGAAGGCCATGAGTGCGTCCATTTTGGCGGTGTACCAAAAACCGTAATACACCATTTCGGCAATTTCCGGAGCCAGCCGATCGCGCAGATGAATTAAATCGCGGTCGACGGTGATTTGCTCGATGGCTTGATGCGCGGCGTACAAAATGGTCATGCCCGGGGCTTCGTAGACGCCGCGGCTTTTCATGCCGACAAAGCGGTTTTCGACGATGTCGATGCGGCCGATGCCGCTTTGTCCGCCAATGTTGTTCAGCTCCTGCACCATTTGCAGGGCGGATTTGGTTTGGCCGTTGAGCGTGACCGGCACGCCGGCTTGAAAGCCGAGGGTAATGGTTTCGATTTTATCCGGCGCTTTTTGCGGCGAGACGGTCATGCCGAAATCGACCAAATCGGTGCCGTTCACGGTTAAATCTTCCAGCTTGCCGGCCTCGTAGCTGATGTGCAGGCAGTTTTCGTCGCTGCTGTAGGGTTTGCTGACCGACGCCTTGACCGGGATTTTTTTCTGGTCGCAAAAGGCGATCATCTCTTTGCGGCCGGGAAAGCGCTGACGGAATTTTTCGATTCGCCAGGGGGCGATGACTTGCGTGCCCGGCGCCAAGGCGTCGGCGGCCAATTGGAAACGGCATTGGTCGTTTCCTTTGCCGGTGGCGCCATGAGCGTATGCGTCGGCCTTGACTTCGCGAGCCACCTGCAAGCATTTCTTCGTGATCAACGGCCGGGCGATGGACGTGCCCAGGAGATAAATGTTCTCGTACTTGGCCTGCCACTGCATGACGGGAAAGGCGAAGTCGCGGCAGAGTTCTTCCTGGGCGTCAATCAGCCGGGCCGAGGCCGCGCCGCACTGCCGGGCTTTGTTCAAAATGGCCTGGCGATCTTCGCAGGGCTGGCCCAAATCGACATAGACGGCGTGAACCTGATAGCCCTCCTCCTGCAGCCAGCCCAAGATGACCGAAGTATCTAACCCGCCGGAGTAAGCCAAAACGCAGCTAGGCATAGAGTTTAGGGATGAGGGGTGAGAGGATAGGGATTAGGGAGATAGGCGCTGCGCGCCGGGTTGGTCATTGTCGAATTCGGCGGGGCAGATGGCAAGAGACCGGGGAGAGTGTTTGCCCGATCGATACGCAAGGAGCGCTTAACCGGAAAAATGGTTCGGGTGTGGTCGTGGCCTCCTTCGCGAACCGTTGGCACTTGGGGTTTAGAAAGCTTACGAGCGGCGCGGCGGCCGGAACGAATTCGGGATCAGTATGGTTCATGGTGAAAAACGGTAAAAACGGTGGAAAACGGAAAATAAGCGGTGGAAAAACGGATGAAAACGGTGAGGGGGAAGGCGGGAGGAAGAATGC
>DATJYL010000149.1 GCA_035499655.1 Pirellulales bacterium | reverse complement strand
TTGCGTTTGGTCAGCCGGTTGGCCACTGCGGGTCGTACGATCAAGTCCTCATCAGCTCACCAACATCACCTTTCACCACTGGCTGTCATCTAACGCATGAATCCATTTCTTGGCGTTTTCTTCCACTGGCTCGGCGGCCTTGCCTCGGGCAGCTTTTACGTTCCTTTTCGCGCCGTAAAAAATTGGTCGTGGGAAACCTACTGGCTGGTGGGAGGTTTCTTCTCGTGGATCATCTGTCCGATGATTTTTGCGGTCTGCCTGACCAACGGCACTTTCAGCGTCATTAGGCAGCAATCGGCCCAAACACTTTTCTGGACCTATTTTTTTGGAGTGCTGTGGGGCTTTGGCGGGCTGACGTTCGGACTCACCATGCGGTATTTGGGCATGTCGCTTGGCATGGGCGTCGCGCTGGGGTACTGCGCCGCCTTTGGCACCTTGCTGCCGCCGATCTTCAAAGCTTTTGTGCCAGCCGTGCCGGTGGACGAAACCATCCAGCAAATTGCCGCGACCACGCCCGGGCAAATTACGCTGTTTGGCGTTTTTGTTTGCCTGATGGGCATTTTGATTGCCGCTTACGCCGGTCTGACCAAGGAACGGGAAATGCCCGAGGATGCAAAAACGGCGGTCATTACTGAGTTCAATTTCAAAAAAGGAATTGTGGTGGCGACGTTTTCAGGCATCATGAGCGCCTGCTTTTCCTTCGCCCTGACCGCTGCCAAACCGATCAGCGAAGCCTCGGCCGAAGCCGGCACTTCGAAACTTTGGACCGGATTGCCCAAGTTGGTGGTTCTGCTGTGGGGCGGCTTCACCACCAACTTCGTCTGGTGCGCCATTTTGAACATCAAAAATCGCTCGGTGTACCAGTACCTGGGCGACAGCGTTCGCGACCACCACACCCATTTGTTCGCTAACGATCCTCAGGGGCACGAGCAGCAATCCGCGGCCAAATACAATCCCAAAATTCCCTTGCTGAGCAATTATTTGTTCTCCGCGATTGCCGGCACCACCTGGTACTTCCAGTTCTTCTTTTACACCATGGGCGAAACGCAAATGGGCCGCTACAGCTTTGCCTCCTGGACGTTGCACATGGCCAGTATCATTATTTTCAGCACCATGTGGGGTTGGATTCTGCACGAATGGAAAGGCGCCAGCGTGAAGGCCCACACTCTAATCGCCATTGGCATTACCACTTTGATTCTGTCCACCGTGATCATCGGCTACGGCACGTACTTGAAGGGGCTTGCGCCGCAATAAGGTGGCGTTAGCAGTGAGGCAACGCAGTTCCGGTGGATATGGAGTTCCGCTCGATAGCGTGGGCGTCGCGGTATAAGCAACGGCGTTGCCACTCATGCTCGACAGGCCAGCCGGTTAGCCGCGACGGATAAACGCTCCATTTCCGATTGCACGCGAAGCTGCACTATGTCCATCTGTTGAGAATCGGCTTCGGCCACGATATGAATGGGCGGACCGCTTAGCGCGTAAACCGTGGTGAATGGTTTGGGAATCATTAACTCAGTCCAACGGCCTGGAATTTTCCAAAAACGCACGGCGGAAAATGCCGTGGGCACAATCGCGCGGCCGGAGTGCGAGGCCAAAAAAACCACCCCCTGCTTGATTTGCCGGCTGGGGCCACGTGGGCCGTCGGGAGTGACCACGACGTGAGTAGTGACGGGCAGCTTTAGCAGCTCGCGCATTGCGTTTGCTCCTCCGCGACTGCTGGAGCCGCGCACCAACCCGATGTTGAGCATTTTCAATCCAAACGCCAGATGCGAGCCGTCAATATTTTGACTCACCAGCGCCACGGTGCGTACATGCCGCCCCGCAAACATGGGAAATGCGATGGCGTCGTGCCAGACGCAATAAATGAACCCTTCCGAACCATCGTTGGTGTACGGATTAGTGTTGCCAGTAGCCGCCAGATAGTGAATGCGCAGGGTGCGAAATAGCGCTCGACACACGAGCACGACGCTGGCCGCCAACAGCCAATTCAGCCAGCGGCTGCGAATTTTCATAAGAATCGCTAAGGGTTACGTCGGCAGGGGACAACGCACTTCGTACCGGCTTTTTCCGTTCACCTTTTGCGGCAATTCTTTGACCAAACAATCTTCTCGACGGCATTGAGCGATGGTTAGCCCGTACGGAATCCATGCGCCGGCGGCATATTCGAAGGTGTTTTTATCGCCGTCTTCCAGCAGGACAAACGGCTTGCCATATTGCGTGGGGGGCTTGGGTTCGTACACAATCCGCGGCGCAGGCGCAGGCTCACTGGCCCTGGGTCGGGATGATTGCGGTTTATTTTTATTGCGACTAAATCGATGTTTTTGGGCCATTACTTGGATGCTCCCGGGGTTCGAATTGAGTGAAACAGCGCGGACCATCACACAGCTTGAACCGTAAGCATTCGGACCAAGCACCGCAATCCTTGGCTAACCCATCCGATTAACGACGACCGTAGCCGCCGCGGCCACCGCCGCCGCCATAGCCGCCGCGGCCACCGCCGCCACCGCTGCGCTCTTCGCGCGGCCGGGCCTCATTCACCGTCAGCGGACGACCGTCGTGTTGCTGATCGTTCAGGCCGCGAATCGCTTCCTGTGCGGCGTTATCATCCCCCATTTCGACAAAACCAAATCCCTTGCTGCGGCCGGTGTCACGATCCATGACCACCTGGGCGCTTTGAACAGCTCCGAACTGAGCAAACAGTTCTTCTAAACT
Source organism: Pirellulales bacterium (assembly GCA_035499655.1). Lineage (NCBI taxonomy): Bacteria > Pseudomonadati > Planctomycetota > Planctomycetia > Pirellulales > Pirellulales bacterium. Next base: position 24,073 of record DATJYL010000149.1, on the reverse strand, counting down.
TTCGTTAGTGACACTGTAACTCAAATTACCGACATACAACCGTTTACCCACGACCACGCTCCTTAAATACGTGACTGGACCCAATTCAACAAATGCCTTCCGGGTCGAAAAAAGGGGGCCAAATTGGCGGCCCGCCAAGTAGCAAAGGCGAAGAAAGAGCAGCGGGCCAAGTACAGAAGCCAACGCCACGAATTGCGTCGTCAAAGCAACTACGATGAATATAGCACTTTCAATTGAAATAGATAGGGCAATTTTCGCCAGCATTTCAGCCCATATAGTAGTGGGCTTGGCTGCAATCGCGACGATTCAACGCTTTTTGGAGTTTTGGAAAGCGGCGGCACCGGACTGGAATTCATGGCAATTTTCTAAGAATGGGCCACGCTATAATTAAATCAATGACTCACTAATGATTTTCTCACCGACAAGGAGCACATCATGAAGCGGACAGAAATTGCTTTGCCGGAACTTGGTTTGATTGCCAGCACCCGTGGATTGTTGGGGGCCGGCATTGGTTTATTGCTGGCCGATCACATGTCCGAGAAGCCGCGCAAAGCGGTGGGGTGGACGCTGTTGCTCGTCGGAGCGCTGAGCACTATTCCTTTGGCTTGGCTAGTACTGGGACGAACATGCCACAGCCAGAACGCGGAAAAATCTCCTTCGCACGGTTGATGGGTTCGGCTCGAACGAGATTTGGCACTGAATTCAATGAGTTGGCCGAATGCTGGAGTTAGACAGCGGGGGGGGCGCCGAACAAAAACCACCGTTGGGTCTTTCGTCGAAATGAATGCCTGTCCGGCTGGGTGAAGAAACCGATGAAAGCAATGGTGCTAAACGCTGGCCTGCGGCAATTGAAATACTCCGACGTCGAAATGCCAACACCGCACGCGAACGAGGTGTTGATGAAGGTTGCCGCTTGCGGTGTGTGCCGCACCGATTTGCACGTCGTCGATGGAGAACTGACTCATCCTAAACTGCCCCTCATCCCCGGGCACGAAATCGTGGGCCGAGTGGTGGAAGTTGGACCCGAAGTGAAAAGGTTTCAGCCCGGCGATCGGGTGGGAGTTCCCTGGATCGGGCACACGTGTGGCGTTTGCAAATACTGCCAAGCGGGTCACGAAAATCTCTGTTTGAACCCGCAATTTACCGGCTACACGCTGGACGGCGGCTATGCGGAGTTTGCATGTGCCTGCGAAAATTATTGTTTTGCCATCCCCGATGGCTACAGCGACGTAGCCGCCGCTCCGCTTTTGTGCGCTGGGCTGATTGGTTACCGCTCGCTGCGAATGACAGGCGATGCGAAGCGCATCGGCATTTACGGCTTTGGGGCCGCCGCGCACATCATCGCTCAGGTGGCCAAGTTCCAAGGCCGCGAAGTGTATGCTTTCACCCGGCCGGGCGACACGCAGGCAATGAGCCTGGCAAAAAGATGCGGAGCCATTTGGGCCGCCGATTCCGATACTCAACCTCCGACAGAACTCGATGCCGCAATCATCTTTGCACCCGTTGGCGCCTTGGTGCCGACTGCGCTGCGTGCCGTGGGACGCGGCGGTATCGTGGTTTGCGGCGGCATTCACATGTCCGACATCCCCCGTTTTTCCTACGATTTATTGTGGGAGGAGCGAGTAATTCGTTCGGTCGCCAACCTCACGCGGCACGATGCGGAGGAGTTTTTGGCACTCGCGCCGAAAGTGCCGGTGCAGACGGAAACAACTTCATTTTCCCTAGGACAAGCAAATCAGGCGCTCGATTCGTTGCGCAGCGGACGATTGCAAGGCGCTGCCGTGTTAGTGCCGTAAAATGGCCCACGGATTGCACTGAGTTAAGCAGCTCGGCACCTGGCACGTCAGGCCGCATTTTTCTCGTGTTTGGAGGCGCGCCGATTCGCACGGCGCGCACCGGCGCGCCAAAATGCACACTGCTGTGCGTGCTCAAGCCTGTGAATTGTTGAAAACTCGTATTTGCAACGAGGTGTGACGATGACCGACAAAGAAATGCTTACTGAAGAAGTGAAAGGGGCGGGCCGATTCCTGGGGCATAGCGCCTCAGTGATCGCTGGCTTGCTTTTGCTGTTGGCTGCCCTGGCGATGGGTGTCAGCCTGGTGCTCCTGCCTGTGGGACTGTTCGTCGGACTGGTCGGCTTTCTCCTGATTGTTTGGGGTTTGTCCGCAAAGCCTCGAACAGAGATTGACCACAAATCGGGCGATTAAAAGCCAGTCTTTGCAGAACGCGGTGGGAACGAGCGTTCAAGGCCAATTGGCCTGCAGCAGGCTCTTGCAAATAGCTTTTCTACCTGCACCTGCGCAAACGGCCTTGACCTGGGCAATTTTTTGATAAGCTTTCCCTTCGTATAATAGAGATTCTTGCGAGCCTTCCGATACGTGCGGTAAGATCTGCATCTTGGGTCAACGACACTTCGCTGGAATCAAGTAACTATGATGTGGAATCGCTTGCTTATCATACTGCTCGTGGTCGCAGTTGCATCTGCGAGCTTTGGTCAGACGGTTGCTCTCAACACGATCGATCTTTCGGGGAGATGGCGTTTCGCCTTGGATCGGAGTGATGCCGGAGTGCAGGCTCGCTGGTTCGCCGAACCGCTCGCCGGCGCAGATACCATCAACATTCCCGGCATTCTGCAAGGTCAAGGCTTTGGTGATGACATTTCCGTCGAAACTCCGTGGGTGGCAGCACTTCCACGCGACATGCGTTGGTACGCACTTCCGCAGTATGCTCCTTACACCAAGCCCGGCAATGTGAAAATGCCATACCTTTCCCAGCCGCCGAAGCATTACCTTGGTGTTGCCTGGTACCAGCGCGACGTCGACATTCCTAGCTCCAGCAAAGGCAAACGCGAGCACTTATTCGTGGAACGTCCCCGCTGGGGTTCAACGGTCTGGCTCGACGATCAACAGGTTGGCAGCAGTAATTCGCTGGTCGCTCCTCACGAATTTGACCTTGGCATCGTCGACCCAGGCAAGCACCGTCTTACAGTCCGCCTCGACAACCGCATGACCATCGTTCCGGGATACCGCCCCGACGGCCATAGCGTTTCCGATTCTCTAGGCGCCACATGGAATGGCATGGTCGGCAGGATTGAACTTCAGGCTACCACGCCCGTGTTCATCGACGATGTGCAAGTTTTTCCCGATGTTCAGTCCAAAAAAGCCAACCTCAAAATTCACATCGGAAACGACACGGGCGTCGCCGGTAAGGGCACGATTCTGGCGCGCGAATCCCACGCCGCTCTGTCCGCCACAAAAGCACAGGACGTCTCGTGGGATGAAAAAGGGGGAGATTTTCAAACCGAAGTTGATTTACCGCCGGATGCACAACCGTGGGATGAATTTCATCCTGTGTTGCAACACATCAGTATCGTCCTCAACAGCAGCGACGGCTCCGAAGAACGCACGGTTTCCTTCGGCTTGAGTCAAATTTCCCACAACGGAAATAAGTTGTTGTTAAATGGCAAAGAAATCAACCTCCGGATGACTCACTTCGGCGGCGATTTCCCGCTCACCGGCTATCCTGCCACCGATGTCCCGAGCTGGAAAAAAATCATCCAAATCTGTAAGGATTTCGGCCTGAATGGTATCCGCTTTCATTCCTGGTGCCCGCCCGAAGCGGCTTTCGACGCCGCCGACGAACTCGGCTTCTATTTCCAAGTCGAAGCCGGCATGTGGAACAGCTTCAATCCGGCCATGATTAACGTTCTTAATGCCGAAACCGAGCACATCAAGCGAAACTACGGGAATCATCCCTCATTCATTTTGTTCTCTCCCAGTAATGAACCCGCCGGAAGCTACGCTGCGTTGCTCCCGGCGTGGGCCGCACGATGGAACAAGGAAGATCCTCGCCGCCTGTACTGCGGCGGCACCGGCCGATCTGGACGAAGTGCCGAATATGACTTCGTGATTAATGCCCTGCGCGGTCCTAGCGGTTGGTTCGGGAAAGACTACAGCACCATGAGACAAACCAGCGACATTCCCATCGTGGCACATGAAGTCGGCCAATGGTGCGTTTACCCCGACTTTGACGTCATCAAGAAATTCACCGGTTACTTACAGCCAGGCAATTATGAAATTTGGCGAGACTTTGCCGCCCAGCATGGCGTGCTGATCCAAAACAAACGGCTCGCTTGGGCCTCCGGCAAGTTTTCCGCCGAATGCTACAAGCAGGAAATCGAAGCAAACCTGCGCACGCCCGGGCTCTCAGGATTTCAGCTCCTTGATTTGCACGATTATCTCGGCCAGGGCGGGGCTCTGATCGGCATGCTTGATGCATTCTGGGGATCCAAAAACTTCATCACCGCCGATGAATTTAATCGCTTTTGCGCCCCCATCGTGCCTCTGGCGCGGATGCGCAACTACATTTACCGTTCGGACGACACATTCGACATTCCCGTGGAAATTGCCAACTTTTCCCAAAGCCCGGTCTCCAACGCTTCCCCCGATTGGAAAATTGTGGATCTCACGGGCAAGGTCTACTTACAGGGCACACTGCCATCTCGCGATCTACCCATCGGCAAAAACTTGCAATTAGGTAACGTCACAACTGATCTTTCCAAGTTACCAGCCCCCAATGAGTACAAGCTGGTCGTCGGTTTGACTGGCGCCAAGACGGAAAACGATTGGAAATTCTGGCTCTATCCGACGCAGCTTGCTGAACCCAACACGAATGGTGTACTGATCACCAGCGATTGGAATGCGGCTCAAGCGCGTCTGGCACAGGGAGGCAAGGTCTTGTTCACACCACCGGCCAACATGCTGGATGATTCCTGCCCTCCGCTGGCCTCCCGTCCGATTTTCTGGAATCGTGTGATGAACAACACGACTTCAAAGGGGCTTGCCGCCGTGGGTTTCCTGGGGCTGCTTGTGGATTCCAAGCATCCCGCACTTTCGGAATTCCCATCGGAAGATTACTGTGACTGGCAGTGGACGGACATCGTCAACGCTGTGCGCGGAATTAATTTGGAGAGTGTGCCCTACCAGCTCACGCCTATTGTGCAAGCCATTGATGACTGGAATCGTGGCTTCAAACTCGGCGTGGTGTTTGAATGCAATGTCGGCCAAGGAAGGCTGTTAGTGAGCGCGATCGATTTGCAGGGTAATTTAAAGAGTTCGGCGGCGCGGCAGTTACGGCAGTCGCTCTTGGACTACGTCAACGGCGACAGTTTTGCGCCCAAGATTACGCTCTCAGCCGAGCAAGCTGACGCACTCTGGCCCGCCACACGTCCGCCAGCCTATAAGGCGCCGCCGATGCCGGTCGTTTCAACAATTCCTGGAGCAAATCCGGGCGATGTAATCGAGCCGACCGGCGACACCCCAATGCCTCGATGATGGAATACATGGAATTCTTGATAAGCGCTCCCAGTGCGGGAACACAACTAAGAAAAATCTGGGGGTGGACGAATCGGTGATGTGGGCGAGTTTTTCTTCGTCGAACCGTCTCGTATGGGTGGGCGATTTCCTGCCTGGAACTACCCCGCCCCCTCCCATGGGTTTGCCGATTCGAGAATTATCCTTGCGGATCGTACGGCAGTCTATAGCGAGGCTGAGCAATAGCGAACTAGACTAACTGCATGAACGCCTTTGAGCTCCCGCCGCCTCCCTCGAATTTGACCTCCGAAGTCAAGGCCTGGTCGCAGTCCGTCGTCATTCCAACCTATCTGCCAGCGCATCCGGACAAGAATCCGATGTTCCTGGAGAAGCGCGTTTATCAAGGAAGCGATGGAAAGGTTTATCCGCTGCCATTCACCGATCGCATTGCGACGGAGAAGACGGAGCGCACTTGGCAGGCGCTGCACATCGAAAACGAATTTCTACGGGTCATGGTTTTGCCGGAGCTCGGTGGCCGGATTCACGTGGCGCTGGACAAAACGAACGGCTACGACCTGATTTATCGACAGAACGTAATCAAGCCAGCGCTGGTAGGCCTTGCGGGACCGTGGATCTCGGGGGGCATTGAGTTCAATTGGCCGCAGCATCATCGGCCTGCCACATTTTTGCCGGTTGATTTCTCAATCGAAGAGCACGCTGACGGATCCAAAACCGTGTGGTGTAGCGACCATGATCCGATGTGCCGCATGAAAGGAATGCACGGCGTCTGCTTGCATCCAGGGAAGGCAGCGATCGAACTAAAGGTACGTGTCTTCAACCGGACACCGTGGGTACAAACATTCCTGTGGTGGGCCAATGTGGCCACGCGCGTCCACGAAGGTTATCAAAGCTTCTTTCCGCCGGACGTGTATTACGTCGCCGATCATGCGCGGCGATCGACAAGCAGTTATCCGCTGGCCGACGGAAGCTACTATGGCGTCGATTACAGTTTGCGCGCTCGCACGGGGGTGCCGGCGAACGATCGACCGTCACAATTTGTTCCGAACCATTGTCGCAACGGCAATGGCGTAAGTAACGATAGGTTACCGGATTATGCTCCCCATGACTTGAGATTCTACGCCAACATCCCGACGCCGTGTAGCTACATGTGCATGGAATCGCGTGGCGATTTCTTTGGCGGCTACGATCATTTCGCCCAGGCAGGCATTGTCCATGTGGCCAATCATCATATCTCCCCTGGAAAAAAGCAGTGGACGTGGGGCAATCATGATTTTGGTTATGCGTGGGATCGAAACCTTACCGATGTGGACTCCAAAGGCGAATACGGTCCGTACATCGAAATCATGGCCGGCGTTTACACGGACAATCAGCCTGACTTCAGTTTCCTCTACCCCGGTGAAACAAAAACCTGGAGTCAGTGTTGGTATCCGATTCAAAAGCTCGGCCCAGTGCAAAATGCAAATCGCGAAATTGCCGTCGTACTGCGTTTGCATAACCAACGTGCAAGCCCAACTGTGACCGTGGGGGCGGCGGTAACTCAGAGGATCGCTGGCGCACGGATCGAATTGACCTGCGACAAACAGCTGTTGCTGGAATGCAAGCGTGATCTCTCGCCTGGCGAACCCTGGCTGCAGGAGCTCCACTTGGAGCAGTCGATTAAGGAAAGCGATTTGCGGCTTCGCATTAGCACGCCAGATAACCGAGAACTGATTGCGTATCAACCGAAATCGCACAAACATTCTCCGGCTGCGCCACCAGCCACTGAACCACTTCCACCCGAAATGATCGCCAGTGCTGACGAGTTGTTCATCACGGGACTTCACTTACAGCAATATCGCCATGCAACGCGCTCGCCCACGCTGTATTGGCAAGAAGCTTTACGGCGCGATCCATTTGATTGTCGATCGAATAATGCGATGGGACTATGGCATCTGCGTCGCGGTGAATCCGTGCCGGCTCAAGAACATTTTGAGCGAGCGATCAAACGTTTGACGAGCCGTAACCCGAACCCATACGATAGCGAACCATTTTATAACCTCGGACTTTGCTTGCTTCATCAGCACGATTGGACGGAGGAGTCACCGCCTGTCCTGTTGGATGCGGCTTACGCGGCGTTCTACAAGGCAACCTGGACCCAGCCTTGTGCAGCGGCTGGATATTACGCTCTTGCTCAAATCGATTGCCGCCGCAGTCAGTGGTTAGTCGCATTGGATCATTTGGATCGCAGCTGCCGGCTCAACGCCGACAACTTATCGACGCGGAATCTGAAGGTGATGGTGCTGCGAAAGCTCAATCAGGCGGATCAAAGCATTCTTGACGAAACTCGGAGAATAGACCCTCTCGACTGGTGGTCTCGGTGGCTGGCCGGCGAACCACTGCGGTGCGACGCGCAAGCAAAGCTTGATCTGGTGCATGATTTGGCTCGCGCCGGATTCTTTCACGATGCGATCGGCATTCTGCAATCGCACTCGGAGAATTCAAGTGACTGGCCCGACCAAAGTTGGGGAACAGGACCGTTAATCCACTACACGCTCGGATGGCTGCGCCACAAAGTTGGTGACGCTCATTCCGCTGGCGCAGAATTCGAAAAGGCAGCCTCTTTGCCGCCCGATTATTGTTTTCCAGCGAGGCTGGAAGAAATCGGCATCTTGCAAACTGCGATTAACGCCAATCCACACGATGCCAAGGCGCCGTATTATCTTGGCAACTTGTTATATGATCGACGGCGTCACGAGGATGCAATGCGACTTTGGGAACAGAGCGCGAAACTCGATCCTGGCTTTTCAGTCGTCTGGCGAAACCTGGGCATCGGATACTTCAATATCCGCAAGTCTCCGGCGAAGGCACGGGCTGCTTATAACAACGCCTGTCGCGCCGCTCCCGCCGATGCGCGTTTAGTCTACGAACGCGATCAGCTTTGGAAACGATTGAGCGTTGCACCAGCCAAACGGTTTCGCGCGCTGGAGAAAAACTTGGACCTTGTGAAGGAACGCGATGATTTGAGCTTAGAATATGCCACGCTATTGAATCAGTTAGGAAGGCCGCGCCATGCGCTGGCAATACTTGAGAGCCGGCAATTCCAACCCTGGGAGGGAGGAGAAGGCGGTCCACTGGGACAACTCGCGCGCGCGCATTTGGCGCTCGGCCGTGCTGCGCTGACGGCTGATGACACTGGCAATGCCGTCAAGCATTTCCAAGCGGCGTTTGGCTCACCAAGGAATCTGGGGGAAGCTAAACATCTGCTGGCAAATCGGAGCGACGCCCATTACTGGCTGGCGAATGCGCTTGCGAAGACGGGTGACCGGCGGTCTGCACGAAAACATTGGAAGCTGGCCGCCGATTTCAAAGGTGATTTTCAAGAGATGAGCGTGCGCACCTTCAGCGAAATGACTTACTATTCGGCAATGTCCATGAATCGGCTAGGACGGAGAGAAAGCGCCCGAAAACTCCTCAAACAACTACTCGCCTATGCTCAGGACTTGTCGAAATCGTCGGCCAAGATCGATTATTTCGCGACCTCGTTGCCGACAATGCTGCTCTTCGATGACGATTTAGATTTTCGTCAAAAAACCACGGCGCTTTTCCTGGAAGCGCAAGCGCGGTTGGGACTGGGCAAGCTCAAAAAAGCCAAGTCGCTGCTGGCGAGCGTACTCCGGCGCGATCCGAACCACGCACTGGCAGCCGATTTACTGGCCGAATTTGCCGCTGCGAGGCGAGCATGAATCTGGGAATGGAAGATCGTGTTCGCCGGACTCAGTACAATCTAGCGTACCTGGGTTGGGCTTCTTTTGTCGCTGCCTTGGGCGGCTTGCTCTTCGGTTGGGACTGGGTCGTGATTGGCGGCGCAAAGCCGTTCTTCGAGCGATTTTTCCAGATCAGCGACAACCCAGCGCTGTCGGGCTGGGCAAACAGTTGCGCGCTTTTGGGCTGCCTGCTGGGTGCCATCGTGGCTGGCGCCGCAAGCGATCGGTTTGGTCGAAAGCGGCTCTTGATTCTTGCGGCTCTTTTGTTCGTGGTAACGTCGCTGGGGAACGCGCTGGCGCCGACTTTCACTATTTTTATTTTTTGGAGAATTCTCGGAGGCATCGCCATCGGTTTGGCATCGAGCCTTTCTCCGATGTACATCGCCGAAATCTCTCCGGCCGAGATGCGCGGCCGATTGGTGACGATCAACCAGTTAACCATCGTCATCGGCGTTTTAGGCGCGCAGCTTACGAACTGGTGGCTGGTGCATGGATTGCCCGCCGGGGCAAGCGACGTGTTTATCCAAAACTCGTGGTTTGGCCAGCAGGGTTGGCGTTGGATGTTTGCGTTAACGGCAGTGCCGGCCGCGCTGTTTTTCTGCGGCATGTTTTTTGTGCCGGAAAGTCCACGTTGGCTAATAAAACAAGGACAAGCCGCTCGCGCACGGGCAATCTTGCAGAACGTCGGCGGAGAAGCTTACGCCACTGCCGAACTCGCGGACGTGCAGGCCACCTTGCAAAATGAAGTTTCTCAGGTTCACTTCGGAGAACTTTTCGCTCCCGGCCTTAGAAGAGTGCTCATGTTGGGCGTGGTGCTGGCCGTTTTTCAGCAATGGTGCGGCATCAATGTCATCTTCAATTACGCCGAAGACATTTTCAAAGCGGCCGGTTTCGATCTCTCATCCGTTCTGAAAAATATTGCTTGGACCGGCTCGGTGAACCTGGCTTTCACGTTCGTGGCGCTGGCAACAGTTGATCGCGGCGGCCGACGCCGACTACTGCTCATCGGCTCCGCAGGGCTGACGATCATCTATGCGATCCTGGGTGCGTGCTTTTCCCTGTCGGTAACCGGCCTTCCGATGTTGCTATTGGTGCTGGCGGCAATCGCCTGCTATGCGATGTCGCTGGCCCCGGTGACTTGGGTGGTAATATCAGAGATTTTTCCCAACCGAGTAAGGGGCGCCGCCATGGCGGTGGCGGTGGCGGCACTTTGGCTGGCGTGTTTCGCTTTAACCTATACCTTCCCGCTAATCAACGCACGACTGGGAGCAGCCGGAACGTTCTGGCTATACGCCGTGATTTGCGCATTCGGTTTTGTATTTATTCTGCGAGCATTGCCGGAAACCAAAGGAAGAACACTAGAAGAAATCGAGAACGAACTGACCGAAAAATAATTGTTGGTGGTTATTTCACATCATGAATCTTCGCCTTATCACCATCGCAATCGTCGCTGTCGCGCTAAGATTTGCTCTTTCAAGCAGCAGGTCGTTTGCAGAAACTCATGAGATTAATCTCGCGGCGGATGTACCCAGCGCAAATTTGACGAAATTCGTCTTTGGCGCCTCCCAGAACCCGGCCGGTGTCGAGATTGCCGCGGATGGTGTTAGCCTGTTGGAAGACGGGCAGCGCATGACTCCCGTGATGGGCGAGTTTCATTATTCCCGCTATCCGCGCGGCGAGTGGCGGGATGAACTGCTAAAGATGAAAGCGGGCGGAGTCGATGTGGTGACGACCTATGTCTTTTGGATTCATCACGAGGAACAGGAAGGAACATGGGACTGGACCGGCGATCGCGACTTGCGCGCATTTGTGAATCTCTGCGGCGAACTTGGGCTACGATGTGTCATTCGCTGCGGGCCTTGGGACCACGGTGAAGTTCGCAACGGTGGCTTCCCAGAATGGATGTTGGACAAAAACCTGAAACTTCGCACAAATGATCCGGAATATCTCAACCAAGTGAGACTCCTATACGGCGCAATCGCCGAACAGCTTCGCGGCCTGTTCTGGAAAGACGGCGGCCCAGTGATCGCCGTTCAAATCGAAAATGAGTACCGCGGAGACCCGGATCACCTTCTAAAGCTCAAGCAAATGGCGCGCGAATCAGGGCTGGATGTTCCCCTCTACACGCGCACTGGCTGGCCAACTCTAAAACGTCCGATTCCCTTTGGAGAGTTGCTGCCTTTGTACGGCGGATACGCCGAAGGCTTTTGGGACCGCGATCTTTCACCGATGCCAGGGCGTTATTGGAAAGAATTTGTCTTCAAGCGGGTACGCACCGATACGGCCATTGCCAGCGAGCATTTCGGCAATCGCGAAGCACAGGACGACGCGGAAACCGGCCGCTACCCATATTTCACTTGCGAAATCGGAGCTGGCATGGCTTCCAGTTACCATCGGCGGATTACCGAATTTCCGATGGACGCACTGTCTCTAGCGATCGTAAAGTTAGGAAGCGGCAGCAATTTGCTCGGCTATTACATGTATCACGGCGGGACCAATCCTACTGGACGGGAATCTTGGCTTCAGGAGAATCAGGCAAGCCGCTATACAAATTACAACGATTTGCCCGTCAAATCGTACGATTTCCAGACGGCGCTTGGTGAGTTCGGTCAAGAGAGAGAGCAGTACCATTTGCTACGGCTTGTGCACCTTTTCCTGAGAGATTTTGGTTCTCGCCTTGCGCCGATGTATGTTGTGCTGCCAAATGACGAAGTATCAAAGCAGGATGACACACATACATTTCGCTGGGCCGCGCGTACCGATGGCCACAGCGGCTTCGTGTTCGTCAATAATTATCAGCGGCTGCTCCATCAGCCCGATCGCCCTTACACCCAACTCAAGCTCATACTTAAAGATGGCGAATTGACATTCCCCCAAGTGCCTGTCACCGTTGCTGCGGACTGCGCCTTCTTCTGGCCCTTTAATTTCGATCTCGGCGACGATGTCACCCTGGAGTACGCCACCGCTCAGCCTGTTTGTCAGATTCGCGATAATAAGATTATTTATACGGTATTTGCTCAGACGGGTAATTCCGCCGAATTCGCTTTTGCAGGCCAGGCGAGCGCGGATACCGGTTTGGAAAAGAAAGGCAGCGACCATTTTGTGCTGGCAGGCGCTGCCGCCGGCACGACGCCAATCGTGACGCTCATCGCTAAAAATGGTGTCACCCATAAGATCATCTTGCTCGACGAAGCAACAGCGAAATCGTGCTACAAAGCCACGTTTGCCGGCGCCGATCGCTTGCTGCTAGCTCCGAAATCGACACAAGTATTGTTCGACAATGATGTCCTTCGATTAATTACGAGCGGCCCTGCTCACGATTTGGCTCTTTCATTTCTCCCGAACCCAACTGGGTTACGAGTTAAAGACCAGCCACTAAACGGTGTCGCCGACGGCGCCTTTACACGTTATGCCTTGGCTATCCCTGAATCTAAGCCGGTGATGGCGAGCGTCCGCTTGGTAAAGGAAGCCGGACCGCCCCGCACGGTTGAAATTGGCAAGGCAAAGGTAGCCATAGAGCCCAGCGATGCCGATTTCGAAGCAGCCGCGGTATGGGAAATCAAACTGCCGCAGGACATCGATCCCACTCGAAAGCTGCTCCTGCGAATTCACTACACGGGCGATGTCGCCCGCGCATACCTCGGTGATACCCTGCTCACGGATAATTTCTACAATGGAACTCCGTTTGAAGTTGGTCTAACCCGTTACGGTCCCGAAATCTATTCGCACGGGATTATTCTCAAGGTTCTGCCCCTGCAAAAAGGCGCTCCGATCTATTTGCAGAACGATGTGCGTCCTGAGTTTGATGCTCAGCAAACGGTGGTCTCGATCGACAGCGTCGAGACCATAGAGTTAAAAGATATAGAGATCTCGGGGAAGTAATCACGATGATACGTCAATTTCGAAATCAAATCTTAATTCCGTTGAAAATGACTTCGACGCCAACATCACCCAACCGCTCAGCGGGACCGGCGCCTCGCTCACGAAAATTGGGGACAGCACGCTTACCTTCACCGGAGTTCTCACAAAGGGAAGCGGAACCAAGTTCCTCTTCAACTTTTCCGCGAATTACTATGCTCAGGTTTGGCAAGACAACGGATCCGCAATCTTGAGGTCATCTGCGTCACCGGCGTGCGCCAACCGATTCGACAGCTTTGATTGTTTGTCAGAATCATGCTGACGACGAGGACATTCGCCCAACTGTCACAAACGCGAAAACTCTCGGGAATTTACCAGTGGGCGGCACTGGACTCGAACCAGTGACCCCTACCGTGGGAGCGAGTCTTTACTCAGCGTTCTCCCGGCGATTTCCGAGTGAACACAATTCCAATTCTTCCAAATCTTCCAAGGTTTGAAAAGGATTCTGACGACATTCTGACGACTGAATGTAACTAATTGTTACCTCGCCGTCGAACAACAACAGTCCTCGGAATGTTATGGAGATGGAACTGAGGGGTTAGAAACCGTTGGGCTTGCGTTTTCGGAATTATTCGTTCGAGGCGGCTCGTTTTTGAAGGCCGTAATAGCGTCGCTGATATGCCCAAAACGCCAACAACCATCCAGTGCACCCCCAAGAGATGCCATGGTTTCGCGCAACGGCAGATGGGCCTTGGCAATGACAAAATCAATACCCCGTTGATGAAGTCGAGTGACGAACTCGCTGAGTTGCTCAGTGGCGGTAATATCGATGTTGGGAATCGCACGAGCATCTACAATCACTTGTCGTACAGGTTCCTTTTCTTGTGCGATGAACGCTTCGATGCGCTCGATAAAAAATCGCACATTCGCGAAAATCAACGGTCCATAGAACCGGTACACGACGAGCCCGGGAATGGTTACCGCTGCCTCATCGTCACCGACATCGTGCAATGTGGACGAGCCCGCGATGCAACCGAGCAAGGCGTCTTGAGGGCGAACGATTTCCGCCAGCACTCCCAGCAGTGACAAGACCACGCCGAGCAAAATCCCCTGAAGCACCCCCAGTGCGATCACACCGATTGTAGTTGTTGCCGCAACGCCGCAGCTAAAACGATGCAACTGCCAAAGGTGACGATATAAGCCGGCGTCGATTAACGTTATTCCCGTAAAGACAAGAATTGCGGCAATCGCAACCGAGGGGATCGTTGCCAATAGTGGATTCAGCAGGATGACGAACGCAGCGACAAATGCGGCGGTCACAAAACTAACCATTTGAGTGCGACCGCCGGTCGCATCATTGAGCAGCGTGCGGCTTTGGCTGGAACTAACCGCAAAACTGCACACGCATCCCGCTGCGACGTTGGCCATGCCTAGCGCCAAAAGCTCACGATCAGGATCGATGGCATAGCCATGCTTTGCCGCCACCGAGCGCCCCAGCACAACCCCTTCGCTAAACACCAGCAGTGCAATGCCAAGGGCCGCGGTGAACAGCGGCGCGGCTTCGTTAAGCGACAGCCCCGGTCGAATCGGGTCGGGAAGATTTAAATCTATCTTGCCAATTACTTGCATCCCGTATGCGGAAAAATCAATGAATCGGCCAGCGATCATCGCTAGTGCAAACACAACCACCGCACCTGGCACGCTGGGCAACTTCCAACGGCAACCTGCCAGAACGGCGATACAGCTTAGCCCAATCAGAATGGTTCGAACGTGGATGCTGCCCAGCCGGGTACCCCACTGCCAAAAACGAAGCAGCGTGTTATCTTCCGTCAGTGAAATGCCGCACAATTTGCCGATTTGGCTACCGATGATCACCACCGCAGCACCATTCATGAAGCCCAACAAAGCAGGGCTGGAGAGAAAATCTGCTGCAATTCCCAAACGCAGTCGGGCCATCAATAGCAGTACACCGGCAGTGAGCAGCGCCAGTACCGTCGCCAGGGTTACCGCTTTGCCCGGGTCTCCCATCGCCAATGGCCCAATGGCAGTGCCCACCAGGAGCGCGATGGCCGCATCTGGACCGACAATCACATGCCGCGAACTGGCAAACAATGCGTACACCACCATTCCAGCCACCGCAGCGTACAATCCAGCCGCCGGCGCGCACTTGGCTAAATCGGCATACGCGATTGCAGACGGAATCAGCACAACGGCCACGACCAGCGCTGCCAGCCCATCGCTCGGCAATTGCGAACGGTCATAGCGGAACAGCACCGCCAGCCCCGGCATTACTTTCTCAACGGAAGCTCGCTTCAGCATGTTCAATGGCAATCGTTTCAAGCCTGCGGCAGCCGGATATAATTCCACGCTCGGATAATCGGTTCATCGCGCGAATTATGCTCATATCCTAGCACGCCGACACTGGCTGGGATGTGATGGCACACCTTCAGCCACTTGGCGTGCTGATTAAACATCGAATCGATGATGTGGGTAAACGCCTCGTTGCAGGAGAAAATCCATGCCGGCCTATCAGTAAATATCCCTCCGGTTAACCCTGGCACCGGTGTTCGCTAAGGACCTCCATTGCGCGACAATCGAGGGAAAATCTCCTTCAATCATGTCTTCATAGTGACCGCAGCTGGATGCGCCGCCGCATCCCTATTTCCATTACTAGATGCTGCATGGACTTGCTCCGCCGGCGAACCACCAACCTTCTGCGCTACTGTGCGCCGCCCAGTCAATCGCACCACGACGTAATAAAACACGGGCGTTAACAAAATGCCGAACAATGTTACGCCGAGCATGCCGGAGAACACAGCAATGCCTAGCGTGCGACGCATTTCGGCACCGGCGCCAACTGCTAGTGCTAAAGGCAACACGCCCAAAATAAATGCCGCCGAGGTCATAATGATGGGCCGCAACCGCAATCGACAGGCTTCAATGGCTGCGTCGCGCGGCGGCGAACCACCCGCCGATTTTTCTTTGGCAAACTCGACAATGAGAATTGCATTCTTGCTGGCCAGCCCAACCAACACGATAAAGCCGATTTGCACAAAGATGTTGATGTCCATGCCCGCTAGTGCCACGCCGATGACCGAACACAGCAAACACATCGGGACAACCAAAATTACCGCCAGCGGCAAACTTAAACTTTCGTATTGTGCAGCCAGCACCAGGAACACCAACACCACGGCCAGTGCAAAGACGATGATTGCGGTATTTCCCGCCCGAATTTGCAATAGCGTCAATTCAGTCCACTGGGTGTTCATGCCCAGTGGCAAAACTTGCTGTGCGACTTTATCAACGGTATTGATAACAGTTCCAGAACTGACGCCCGGTAATGATCCGCCATTCACTGCCGCAGCGGTCACTCCGTTGTAACGAATCACCAACGCAGGACCGCCGACTGGACTGATATGCGCTATGCTTCCCAGCGGCACCATTTCGCCTTGCGTGTTGCGGACTTTCAGTTGCCGAACTTGCTCGGGAGTCAAACGCGCCGCGGGGTCTCCCTGCAAATTCACCTGCCATGTGCGGCCGAATTGATTGAAGTCGTTCGTGTAATAGCCCCCCAAGTAAAGCTGAAGCGTAAGAAAAACCTCGTTCAGCGGAACCGACATCGCTTTGCAGCGCTCCCGATCGACATCGACATACATTTGCGGCGTTTGCGACCGAAAGGCGCTGTACAAACCGACCAGCCCCGGCTGTTCATTTCCGGTCGTGGCCAAGTCGTCGGCCGCCTCTTGCAGAGAATCCAAACCCAAGTCGCCCACGTCGCGGACCATCACTTTGAACCCGCCCGCGTTACCCAAACCGTCAACAGCGGGCGCGCCGAAAACCGCCACGGATGCTTCTTGCACTTCGCGGTAACAGGCCGCCCGCAGTTTAGTGGCAATCGCATCGGCACTCATCTCACTGCTGTGCCGATGATGAAAATCGTCCAGAATTACATAGATCGAACCGTAATTGGAACCGATGGCATTTTGCACGAAGGACTGTCCCGAAATGGCAATCGTGTGCGCGATGCCGTGAATGCCTCCATTGTGTGCCCCGCTCTCTTGGTCCTGAACCTCGTGGCCGCCGGCATCGTGATCGTGACTCTCTTTGTTTTGCGAATCGCCCATGGCAATTTGTTCGATTTGCTTCATCACTTCCCGAGTTCGTTCCAGCGATGCCGAATCGGGCAGACGGACATCCACGAGCAGGTAACCTTTGTCCTGCGGCGGAATAAACCCGGTCGGCACGTGTGTCATCCCAAAATAGGTGAGATATAACAGTCCGACATACACCGCCACGACAATGACGCTCAGTCGCAACAGAATCCCCACGCCACGGGCGTAAATGTTGGCGCTGGTTTCAAATCCAAGATTGAACAGTTTGAAAAACCAGCCGAGCAGCAAATTGAGCAAGCGAGTCAGTGGGTCGCGCTGCTGCTCGCGGGGCTTCAGTAACAAGGCCGAAAGAGCTGGGCTAAGCGTGAGCGAGTTGACGGCTGAAAAGAACGTCGATACCGCGATCGTCAGGGCAAATTGCCGGAAAAACTGTCCGGTGATTCCGGTAATAAAAGCACAGGGGATGAACACGCACATCAGCACCAGAGAAATCGCGATGATCGGTCCCGACACTTCGCTCATCGCCTTGTGAGCCGCCTCTTTGGAAGACAGTCCGTGTTCTAAATGATGCTCGACTGCTTCGACCACAACGATGGCATCGTCCACCACAATTCCAATCGCCAAGACCAAGCCGAACAGCGAGAGATTGTTGAGACTAAAACCCATAGCCAACATCACGGCAAACGTGCCGACAATGGCCACCGGCACAGCGATGAGCGGAATCAGCGTGGCTCGCCATGATTGCAAAAATGCCAGCACAACAATGGCCACTAGAATAATGGCGTCGCGCAGGGCTTTGAAAACCTCGTGAATCGATTCCTGAATGAATGGTGTGGTGTCATAAACAATGGAGTATTCTAAGTCGGGCGGAAAACTGCTCTTTAGTTCTTCCATCCGCTTTCTCACACCAGCCGCGGTATCGAGCGCGTTGGAACCAGGCTGCTGAAAAATCGCCAGGCCGATGGAAGGCTGACCATCGAGATTGCACGCCGTATCTTCGTTCTTGGCGCCTAGTTGGATCCCGCCGACCGTTTCCCCGTCTTCCTTTCGCACATCGCTGACTAGGTCCCGTAACCGAGTCAATCGGCCATCGCTGCCCGTTTTCACGACGATGTTGCCAAACTGATCGGGATCGATTAGCCGGCCCAGCGTGCTGAGCGTGTACTGAAACGACTGCCCCTGCGGCACGGGCGGGCGTCCCAGTGAGCCGGCCGCCACTTGCACGTTTTGTTCACGCAGCGCATTGACCACATCGCTGGCCGATAAATCTCTGACCGCCATGCGATTCGGATCAAGCCACGCGCGCATGCTGTAATCGAGCTGGCCAAGATACGTTACGTCACCCACGCCTTTCACCTGAGCCAATTCGTCGCGCAGCCGAATCGTGGCGTAATTGCTCAAATAAAGTTGGTCATAGGTGCCTTTCGGTGAGGTCAGATTCACCACCAGCAGAATACTGGGCGATTTTTTCTTGACGCTGACGCCGGTCTGCTTCACTTCGCTGGGCAGAGTCGGAAGGGCCAAGTTGACGCGGTTTTGCACCAGCACCTGGGCCATATCCAAATTCGTTCCGACCTCAAACGTGACCGTCAGGTTATAGCCGCCGTCATTGGTCGATTGCGAACTCATATAGAGCATGTTTTCCACTCCAATCACTTGCTGCTCGATTGGAGCCGCTACTGTTTCGCCAACGACCTTAGCGCTTGCGCCCGGATAAGTGCAATTCACTTGCACCGTGGGGGGCGTAATCTCTGGATACTGCGCCACCGGCAAGAGCATCACGGCAATGCCGCCGGCCAGCGTGATAATCACGGAGATGACCGCAGCAAAAACGGGCCGTTCGATAAAGAATTTTGCCATCGCATGCCCACTCCTGTCCGTGACCTTGCCGTCCGGACAACTATGTCACTACTCAGCTACTGAGTGTTTCGTTGAAATCGTTGCGACTTTTGCTGCTTCCGATTCCGCTTCAACTTTCTGCCCAGGACGGACCCGCTGCAAACCCTTGACGATGACGCGCTCACCCGCTTTTAAGCCGTCGGAAATGATCCGTAATTCACCACGCTGCGGTCCCAGTTCAACGGTTCGCCGGTTCGCAATGCCATCGTCACCAACAACGTAGACATATTTCACATTCTGGTCGGTCGCCAACGCCCGTTCAGGAATCAATAGGGCTTGATATGGCTGACTTGCCGGCACCCGGACTCGCACAAACAGACCACTGGATAGGGCGTCATCTTTGTTCTCAAACACGCCCCGCAACCTTGCGGTCCCAGTCGATGTGTTGACTTCGCTTTCGGCGAAATCGAGTTTTCCTTGATGGGCGAAGTCTTTTTCGTCCGCCAATTGCACATAGCAGTCGATGCCCAATTCGCGCAGGCTGCCGGGATCGGAATTGCGTGACCCAGTGCGCTGCCGCATGTAGTGCAACAGTGATCGCTCATCGACATCGAAATAAACATACATTGGTTGCTCATCGACAATCTTCGTGAGCAATGTTCCGGAGCCGGTCCCGCCGGTCAAAAGCGTTCCCTTAGCAACCATGGCCCGGTCAATGCGGCCGCTGATCGGCGCCCGCACGACGGTGTACTTCAAATCAATTGCCGTCCGGTTGGCGTCAGCTTTGGCCGCATTCAAACTCGCTTCGGCTTCTGCAGCCACGGCGGCGTATTCTTCCAGCTCCTCGCGGCTAATGGCGCCGGGTGTGGCCATCAACGCTTGCCGACGCGACAGGTTCGCTTGAGCAACCTTCAATTTGGCTTCCCACACGGCGATCTTGGAAAGCGCCTGATTATTCACGGCGTCGTATTCGTCGGGCTCGATGGTGAACAGAACCTGCCCTTCCTTGACGAAATCGCCGTCTTTGAACTCGATTGACTTCAAGTAACCAAACACCCGGGCTCGCACTTCCACCGCTTCAGAAGCCTCGGTTTTGCCCGTGTACTCGTCGTAATCGGTGGTCTCTTGCTGGACAACTTCGGTCGTGGTTACCTTCGGAACGGGTTGTTCCGCCGCCGCCGTTTGCTCTCGATCGCACCCAGACGCAATCGACAACAGCAGGCCCAGCCCCAGCAATGCGAAAACAATGGATGGTCTGAAGAATGCCAACTTCTGTTTGCCAAACATACGGGTCTCCTTCTCAGCGGGCCGGAAAACTCGAAGTCGCTTTAGACCCGGGTTTTTTGACCGCGCTGAGTTCAAGTCATGTCATTCATTTCTTGGCGCCAGCTTTCGTAGGATCGTTCAGCCGCGCCAACAGCCACCGCTGCGTGTAGCCATTATCAAAATGAACCAACACGCCGGCGGTATCCTGGGTCAGATTGCTAATACCCGTTTCCATTAAGGGCCGGGTTTCGCCTTCAGCGGTCCAAGCTGCGCGCTGGGTTTCCTTGTCGACCATGCCTTCCACCGTTTTGGTTACACCCGACGCAGTGTTCTGCAGCATTCCTGTGATGATGCCTTGCTTGCTCACAGTTAACTGTAGGAACATGGTCGGCTCGTCATTGGCGGATTGGCCATCTTGGGTAACAGCGAACACTCCTAGCGGCAACCAATCTTCGGCCGCCGGTTGTACATCGGGCGGGATGCTGGTCGCGATGGCTTCGGCCTGCTGCGCGTACTCATCTGCACTGCATACCGCTTGATCACCGTAATACACGGTGTCCCCTTCGTAGCAGACGTTATCGCCGTAGTTGTAGTAAATCGGATCGCTCCAATTCCAAGGCATCCACGAGGCAACGCTGCCCCATGCGGCCCAAGCCCACCAGTTGCCATTCCCTGGCCAATTCCAATGGTCACACGGATGATTATTCCACCAGTTGCCGTCGAACCAGTGGTTGCAATCGTGCCAATTATTTGACCAACGATTTCCCCAATTGTTGTTGATGTTGG
This sequence comes from Pirellulales bacterium, assembly GCA_035499655.1. Lineage (NCBI taxonomy): Bacteria > Pseudomonadati > Planctomycetota > Planctomycetia > Pirellulales > Pirellulales bacterium. The sequence goes on along the minus strand of DATJYL010000149.1, from coordinate 3,136 downwards.
TCCAATTATTGTGTCGGAAGTCGTTCCATTGCCCCCAATTGTTGACCCGACCTGGCAGGTCGTTATTTATGCCTGGCCGGTTATCACCCGGTCGGTTATTGCCTGGCCGATTGTCACCCGGTCGATTGTCACCAGGCCGGTTATCTCCTGGCCGGTTGCCGTCTCCAGGCCGATTATTGCCATCGCCAGGCCGATTGTTACCGTCGCCTGGTCGATTCCCAGGTCCGAAACCACCGCCGTCACCTGGTCGATTACCTGGACCAAAGCCGCCTCCATCGCCGGGCCGCGAAGGCAGCGTGCTTGGTCGGTCGCCACCAGCCAAATCGCCACCGCCGGGTCGAGCTGGCAGCGTGCTCGGCCGATTTCCTCCGCCGATTCCCTCACCACCCGCCGGCCGATTGTTTAGGAACTCGGCCGCAGCGCCGCCAGCTAAAGCGCCGCCAGCGATTGCAGCACCGGTGCCAATTCCAGAAGGTCGATTGCCGGGCCTCGCGCCACCGCCAGGACCGGGGAGACCGAGAAAATCATTCAGTTGGCCTTGACTCACACGACCGCCCGCTTGATTGCCAAGATTCGGACGATTGGACCCGATGTTGCCGGTGCCCGGTCGTTGACCAACGTTGGGTCGATTCCCAGCAATGTTGCCACTGGATGGTCGAGTTCCAGCCGAAGGCAAACGACCGACGGATTGGCGTGCATTACTGCCTTGCCGGTTGACGGCCAGATTCCCGGTATTCGGACGACTCCTGGCCTGCGTGGGCCGCGACATGGAAGGTGCGCTGCCCATCGATGGTCTTGATCCTCCCGGGCGCGATCCGCCACCGGCGACCCTTGAACCGCCACCGCCGCCGCGACTAACACCGCCGCCCCCTCTGCCGCCACCGCCGCCGCCACGACCGCCGCCTCCCATCCCACCGCGCCCCCACAGTAAACTCGACAGCGGAAACACCAGCATTGCCGCCACGACTGCCAAGAACAGATATTTTTTCATCGCTGCACCTTATCATCCAATGAGTTTTGTTGACTGGTAACGCTTCGTTGAACGGTTACTGATCCGTTTTCCGCACCACAACCACCGGATCGACGTTCGGCTGTAATTCCCCATCGATCTCACGCTCGGTTGATTCCCATTTGAATGAATCGTCATCCAGCTTGGTCATGATATTCAGGCTGGTCGCTTTTCCGCCGTCGGGCAAAGTCGCGGTATTTTCAATGAACCACTTGTTTTCTTTGTGCTTCCAAGTGCCTTCGCCAAATCCGCCGTTTGAATCGAAGAGCCAAGAACGGATCTGCTTCGCCACCGGGTCCCAACCGATAATCTGCATGCCGGATTGCCGTACATCGTCTCCAATGGCAACCGCGTAGGAACGGGTCAAAAAGTTTTTGTTTTTGGTCCAGGCACAATCGGTTTGAATTTCAACGGAAGGTCGCGGATCATCATCGTGCCAGGAACCAATCATCCATTCCAATTCTTTGAGATGCTCGTAGTTCGACGGCGGCGTTTTTTCTTTTTCGACCTCGGAAACGCGATCGAGCAGCCACTGACCATCGCGTTTCACGCGCACCGAAGTGAAATCCGAATCCTCTGGTTCAGCCCCCGGGCGAACAACATGGGCCACGCCGCGCACAATGGCCACATTGGGCGACACGAATTCGATCGAACCGAGATCAACTTCCAGCTTGGCATCCTGCTTGTCGGAGAAAGCATCTGCAAAGACTTTTTCAATTTCGTCACGGCCCACCGTTTGTTCGCCGGTCAGTGGATCGATGTAAATTGCCTCCGGCGACCATTGCGCCGCCAGTTTTTTTGCATCGCGCGCGTTGTAGGCATCAATAAAAGTCTTCCCGGCGGCCCGAATGGCCGCTTCATCGTCGGCGCGTGAATCGGCCGCCGTATCGGATGACTTTGTTGCGCCGAGCGGTGTTTTATCTGTCGTCGGTTCATCAGCCGCCAAGGTCGTCCATATCAGCACACCCAGCAGGGATAGCGAAAGGAAAAGAATTTTCATTGGACCGGTCTCCTGTTTTCGGAGTTTCGAATTCACGGCGATACACTACGCGTAAAGCATTTGCTTAAGAAGTTATGCCAGACGGGCGTAATCGACGGCATGCCGCGCACTGCAGATATGCGAATCCACAGCTCAAGGAGTTGTGGAAATCAGCGACGCATGCCGCAACGACAAATCCGCGGGCAGATTCAAAGATTTGCGGGACTTAGCAATCGGAACAACGAATGCCATTCGCTTTCCGTGCGAAAAGAGCGCCCGCAGCATACCAAAAGTGAGTGGCAATCTCCAGCATCTATGCGCCCGATGCCAAAACGCGGCGCTACTGCGAATTCCGCGCCGTGTGCGAAATCCGGTACTGTTTCGCAAAGTTTTGCCTAATTCGCGCTCGATCATCCTGTCCTAATTGTTGTTGCAACCGCCCTCAATTGACGGCCAATTTTCAGCTTTGGAGGTCTTACATCGGAGTCGGCACGAACTACATACAATCAAATAATGTGCGTGCAAATGCGGCAGGGAACGACTATATATGATGATCCTAACAATTCGCAAGTGATAGCCTCTCACCGCGGATAATTCTGGCCGTGTCTTTTGACATCGTTCCACTTTGGGCAGTGTTTGCCGGCTCGCTGGTGCTGTCTCTGTTGTCAGCAGAGGTGGGCTATCGACTGGGGTATGCCCGACATCGGCGCGCCGAACATGAGAAGGAACCGACCGTCGGCGGCATCGCCAGAGTTATCAATTCCCTCCCCCTGACTCCCGGCGGAACTGTGGTTGGAATTGGGCAAATAACCCAAATCGATCACGTCGTACTGTGCAGCACAGGTGGGCCGAGCAACCAGCACTACAAGAATTGCGCACGCAAACGCTTTGACGGCGTCCATCGCAACTCTCCTCTCTGAAAACAATCTCCTGCATTCTTGATTGAGACGAAGTCTGCGCAAACCAGAATAGAGTTTCGCCAACCTGTTGGCAAGAAACTGCTGGTTGTGGCCTGCTGTTGAAAAACTGATCCAGTTGTTATGAAGGTCTTTAGCCCGATGGGCAAGGAGACTTTCACAATGACGACGAAACGTAGGACGCGGCATAGTCCTGAGCAGATCGTGCGGAAGTTGCGCGATGCCGATGCG
>DATJYL010000148.1 GCA_035499655.1 Pirellulales bacterium | reverse complement strand
TGTTCGATGGGCGCGGCCACGCTGTCGGCCACCACTTGAGCGTTGGCGCCGGGATAGCTGGCCGTCACCTGCACGCTGGGGGGTGTAATGTTGGGATATTGCGCCACCGGCAGCGAAATGACCGCCACACCGCCCAACAGCAAAATGACAATCGAAATCACCCAGGCAAAAATCGGGCGTTCGATGAAGAATTTGGCAAACATGAGCGGGGCTTTCAGACCAGGTGCTTAGGCGATGTGCTTGGACGGTCAGTGCGTGAAAATTACTACTGTGCCGAAGGTTGAATTTCCACTTTCATCCCGGGGTGGATGCGCTGCAGGCCGCCGATGATAATGCGGTCGCCGGCCGCCAAGCTGGGCTCGGCTCCCTTTTCGTCGGGCTTGGCTATGCGAATGCCGTTGGCGTCGCTCACGATCTGTTCCGGCATGGCCACTTGCAGATTATCGGGTTGCACTTCACCCACTTTAATAGGACGGTATTCGACCATATTGTCGGCATTGGCCACGTACACATATTTCTGCGATTGATCGGTCCCGATGGCGGCTTGCGGCACGAGCAGCGCCGGGTGGGCATCGCCAATCGGCAGCCGCACACGTAAAAACATGCCGGGCGCAAACACCCGGGGGCCTTGAGGGGGCTTGGGGTTGGCAATCACGCCACGCACTTGCAGTGTGCCGGTGGTGGGATCGATTTGATTATTGACGAAATCGATGTAGGCCGTGTACGGATAATCCTCACCGCCGGTCAGGCCCAAATCGACAGGGTATTTTTCGTATTTGTCTTCGTCGCGGGCCGATTTCAATTTGCCTTCGCGCATGAGCGTGGCGATGCGTTCCAGCGTGACTTCGTCGATGTCGAAGTAAGCGTACATCGGGTCTTCCGAAACGACGGTGGTCAGCAGCGTGTTGGCTTCGACCAAGTTGCCGACCGATAAAAGATTGCGGCCGACGACGCCGTCGATGTCGGTCTTCACGTCAGTGAATTGCAAATTCAACAGCGCGGATTCCGAGTTGGCTTGCTGGGCGGCGACTTCGGCCTCTGCTTTTCCCTGGGCCGCCAAATACTTGTCGACATCTTGCGCACTGATGGCGCCCGGCGTTTTAGCCACGACCAGGGCTCGGGCGTAATCGGCCTGGGCCAATTGCAACTGTGCCTTGGCCAGATTGACTTGCGCGATTGCCTGATCGTACGTGGCCTGATAGGGGCGTGGATCGATTTTGAACAGCACCTGGTCGCGCTTTACTTCTTGGCCGACAATGAAGTTAAAATCCTTCACCGGCGGCTGATCGCTCTTGGCGTCGTAATTCCAGCGCACCAAATAGCCGTTCACCTTGCACCGCACGTCCAGCGAATACGGGGCGTCGGAGCGGCCGGTAAAATACTCATAATCGGTCACGGATTTTGTCACCGGCTGCTGCACGCGGACCAGGGGAGGCTTTTCGTCGGCGGATGCGGCGCTATGTTCCTCTTCGCAGCCGCTTTGCAGGAGCGCGAAAGAAATCAATCCGGCCACCGCGAACATGGTCCAAAATGGCCGCGACGCCGCAGGAGAACGATTGCCGATCGATCGGATCATGGCGGGCTCGTCAGAAAATCATGCTGGATGAAGTGATGCAATTCTTCACGGATGCTGTAAAGCTTCTTATGGATATAGGTTGCGAAATAACATCGTGGCTGCAGTTCAGCCACTATTGGGTTCGATTATATCGCTTAAACGCAATTTGCCAGCGAAAAATGATGCGCCGGCGGAAGTTGTAGCGGTCGTAAATTGAGGCCGCGAATTGTTTACACAGCCACGTGAATCCTTCGCCGAGAGACGCTGCGCCGCGGATTCATGGGCGCGACAAATTCTAAACAGCCGCGGTGCGGTCTTCCGCATCCCTCTACTGGCGGTTCAGTTCCCATCAACGGCCTGTAGCTGCGTTGCCGATCTGCATTTTTATGGGGCTCTTCTTTAGCCGGACGGGTCCCCAAAAGAGCCGCTGGAATCGGGCAGTTCCAGCGGCTTTCCTTTTTTTGGCCATGGCGTTTCTGTCGCGTGGCCTCTTTCACCGGTCGGTTGCTTGCCGCGTTTTCACAGGCTACGATAGGCGGCAGCCTAGAAACTTTTTGCCGCCAGGCCGTAGCGGCGGAGTTCCACTGGACCATCTCACGAGGAGTGCATCATGCGTGCTCGGCTGTCGGTCATGTTCTTAATGGCCAGCCTGTGTTTGATCGCTGTGACGCGGGAGTTGAAAAGCGATGAGAAAGCCCCACCCAGCGACAAAGAAATAATCGATTTGGTCGGGACCCGGATGTCTAAAGTGTTCGTCAAGCTTGGCTATCCAGACGATTTGCTACCGACCGACGTTAACGCGGATGATCCGGAAGTGTTACTCGATTATGGGTCCTATGGCTTCAAAATACAAAATCGGGTGGTGGATTGCTGCATCTTTTTTTCGAATTGGAAAGGAACGGTTTACGGCGCAAAAATTGGGGATTCGCAAGACGACGTCGTCAAGAAGCTGGGCCAGCCGGAATCTACCAATAAAGACTCCGATGGCTTGCCGTACCTGGTGTGGTCGTTCAAAGATCAGGATGGGTATTTGATGATTAACTTCGACAAGGACAATAAAATGGACCGGGCGGTGGTGAACGCTGAGTAAACGCAATGTGACAGCGGCGCATTCGAGAAAATAGGCAGAGAGCGGGCAAGCTTCATGTTTTTCGGCAGCCGTCCACAAAACGACTAATCAAGAGGAAAAAGATTATGAGCAAGGCCCAAAGCGTTGGCGGATTGATCGTGCTGACGGCTGCCATGCTTTTCGCTCGGCTGGGGAGCGCCCAAGAATTGGTCCAGGGTCAAAAGCCGCTGCCCAGCGTGGACGATGTTGCCGCCATGTTGAAGCAACCGCTGGCCAGTGTGTTTGCGAAATTCGGCGCTCCGGTTGATGTTTTTGTCACCGGCGCGAAATCTAAAGATCCCGGCGTGATTGCCGATTACGGAAAATTTGGGTTTGAGATTCACGATAAAAAGGTGACGAATTGCAACTTTTGGGCAGAATGGCCGGGCGTGGTGTTCGGTGCGAAAATTGGCGACGGACCGGACGACATGGTGAAGGCTATGGGCAAGCCCGCCGAAGACATTAAAAACGCCGACGGCACGGAGATGATGACCTGGCACGCCAGCGATAAGAAATTCAACATTTCGGTAACGTTCACCAAAAAGCACATCAGCGACGGAGTGATTATCGAGCCGGAGTGACAGCCGGTCACGGAAGGACGGTTTGTGCTAAACTTGCAGGGCCATGATGCCCAACCTTTCATTGCTGGCGGTGCTGCGCTGGTCGACCGACTGGTGGCTGCTGTTTTTAGCACTGAGTTACCTGCTGGCCGTCGTCAGCGTGCCATCGGTTTTATTGCAGCGGCGCGGTCGACCCCACTCGGCGGTAAGTTGGCTGCTGGTGT